>JBFGHF010000623.1:0-3024 GCA_041578355.1 Acidobacteriota bacterium | reverse complement strand
CCAGGTAATGGAAGACCTGGGCACGACTCCCGACGACATCCTCTGGCCCAGCGTTTCGGACTTCGACCCCGAGAAGTCCTACCCCGACACCGGTCAGATCGATGAGGAAGCGGAAATCGAGGATCGTCAGATCCCGATGATGAGCTGAGGTGCGAACAAGCCCTGGAGTGCGGCAGCGGAATCTGCCGCCCTGGGGTTTGGCCTTTTTGGTCTCACCCTGAGGCGTAGAACACGGCATTGGCGAGGCTGGGGATGGATTTTTCCGACTTCTGTCGGGAGTGTTGTGTGGAGGAGAAGTGGGAAAAATTGGGTTGGCGGATGGCTGAGCCCCAGAGTTCGCGACGGAGTTGCTGGATGAGCTTCTGAGTAGAAGGTCGAGAGGGCTTGCGAGTTCGCCTCCATTTGGGATCAGGCAGGAGCGAGGAGTGAGATTGGCCGGGACTTGCAGGGCTGGCTGCGGTGAGCAACAAGGCATAGGCGGCGACAGTCAAAGCGGGAGCGTGCTGCACGGAATGGGGATTGCGCACTTGAGGATGGGCAGCACCCAAAAGAGTCTTCTCATCGCGAAAGTTGATCTCGATGTCCCAGCGCTGCAGATAGGCCTGCAGGATGGCCTCGGGATCGGCGACGGGATCGGTGCAGATCAGATAAGCGGGCTGGCGATAGAGCAGAGGGGAGCCTTTGCGCAGACGATATTTGAGGGGGGCGATCACCACCAGCTGCAGGGTTTGACAAGAGGTGGCCCGCCAACGCAGAGGGGAAAGGACCTTGATGCGGAAGCTGCAGGGTTTGCCGTGCACCCGGGCCTTGACGGTTTGCCAGAGGATTTGAGGATCGACGCGAAGTTGCTCGGGGGTGGGAGCCGGCTCGCCGTAAATGCGCCGACGTCCGGCCCCGTTGGGCTGAGTCTGGGGCAGGTGATAAAGCTTGGCGTCGCGGCGGATTCTGCCCACGGCGACGGTGTTGGGGGGCAAATGGGCCAGGAAGTTTCGGTTGGTGAGGCGCCCGTCGCTGAGAACCCAAAGGGTGCGATCGGCGTCGAGCTGGCCGCGCAGTCGGTGAACGCGTTGGCGGGCCTGGCGACTGATATTGGCTTGGCGGGCGGCGCTGCGATAGTCCTCCCATTGCCGGGGCGAGGCTTTGGGAGAGGGCTTTTTGGCAGTGGGAGCGTGGATGAAGTCGATGGGGACAGCGCGAGGAGGCGCCCCCGGGCCCAGGGGCATCAGCGCCGAGATCTGCAAGACGCGTAGGGCGCGCACGAAGTTGACGTGAAAGGGAGGTCCCATGGGGTCGCGTCGGTAGGCGACGCCGGGGATGCGGGGACCGGTTTTGCGCAAGATGGAATCGTCGATGGCCACCAGAAAGGGAGAGTCGGGGGGCACGGCCTGTTGGAACTTTTGGCGGACGACGGCAAACAGAGCGTCGGGATCAAAGCGCTGCCGTGCGTAGAGGCGGTAATCGGCCGACCAGTCGCCCAGGCCGCCGCCGCTGGTCAGGATGCGGGCCGTGATGGTGTGTCGTCCCAGCATCACCAGGTCGCTGAGCAGATGACGGCGCAGGCGTTCAAAGCAGCGTTGCTGAGAGGCGGCAGGCCGAGACATCTCAATCAGTTGTTGGATTCGGTCGAGGAGCGGGGTGTGGTTTTTTTTACCTCTACGGGTGAGGGCGGCACCTGGGTGCGATGCAGTATCAAATTGGCCTTGTCCTCGACGATCCATTCGACGGTTTCGCCCTTGCTGAACTCCATGGCCTGAGCCACGGCGGAGGGAAAGTTGATGTACCACTGTTCACTTTTTTTTCGACGGATCAGCTGGACCCGGGTGGGGAATCCCATAGAGCACCTCCTAAACTAGTTATATAACTAGTTACCATTTTACCGGGAGGCACCGACACAAAACGACACTGCTTCCGGTTATTCCGATGGGTGCTCATCAAGAAGAAGGGATTCTATCTAGTAAAGGCCAAACCCCAGAGCGGTGGCAAGCCACCGCACTCCAAAGGGCCCTGACCGAATCGTAGCCTTTTTAAGACAGTCTCTTGGGGCCTGGGAGACTCTCTCTAAAACCCTGGCGGAGGACATCAAGACCCTGAGGTGCGGCAGCGGAGCCGGCCCGGGCGGGAGCTCTGAACCTGCCGGTCGGCTCTTTCGTACCAGGATTCATGGACAACTTGCTCCAGGACATCCGCTACGCTGTCCGTTCTTTGTTCAGGAGTCCCGCCCTCGCTCTGCTGGCCATTTTGACCCTGGCTCTAGGAATCGGCGCCAATACCGTGGTCTTCAGCGTCTTTCACGCCGTGTTGTTGCGGGCGCTTCCCTACGCGTCGCCCGATCGCCTTGTCCTGCTCTGGACCGACTTCGGTCCCGACCTGCCGCAGAACTGGATCTCGGGTCCCGAGTTCGTCGAAATGCGGGAATTCGCCACCGTATTCGAAGAGATCGGAGTCGTGGTTCCCTTCAACGCCGGGGTTACGGGCGCCGGCGACCCCGAGGAGGTTGGGGCGGCGGGAGCGTCGGCCAACTTCTTCCAGGTGCTCGAGGTATCGGCCCACCGGGGTCGCCTCTTCCAGGAAGGGGACGACGCACCCGGGGCGCCAGCGACGGTGATTCTCAGCCACTCCTACTGGAAGCGTCGCTTCGCCGAAGACCCCGAAATCGTCGGAAAGAAGATCAATCTGAGCGGATTTCCTTTCCAAGTGATCGGCATCCTTCCGGAGAATTTCTCGATCCTGCACCCGGACGCCCAGTTTCCGCGACAGGTGGAGGTCTGGACCCCCCTCACCACGATTTTCGGCGCGATCTTCGGAGTGGATGAGTATTCCCGGATGCCGCGAGGTTCGCACGCCATGCGCGGGTTCGGCCGACTCAAGCCCGGAGTCAGCCCGGCTCAAGCACAACAAGACATGGACGCCGTGGCCGCCAGAATCCAGGAGAAATCGCCCAACTATTACGACTTCGAGGGCTGGGGGATCACCGTCGTTTCGCTTCACGACGATCTGGTGGAGGAGATCAGACCGGCACTGTTG
>JBFGHF010000622.1:0-3027 GCA_041578355.1 Acidobacteriota bacterium | reverse complement strand
GTCCGGCTCCGGCAAGTCCTCGCTGGTCGACGAAGTGCTGTACCGGGCGTTGAGCCGAAAGCTATATCGGTCGCTGCTGCAGCCCGGCCCGCACCGGGCGATTCGGGGAATGCAGCACATCGACAAGGTGATTGAAATCGACCAGTCTCCGATCGGCCGCACACCCCGCTCCAACCCCGCCACCTATACCGGGCTGTTCACCCCCATCCGCGATCTTTTCTCCAAGCTCCCGGAATCGCGCATGAGAGGGTACAAGCCGGGCCGTTTCAGTTTCAACGTCAAGGGCGGGCGTTGCGAGACGTGCCGAGGCGACGGGATGCGCAAGATCGAGATGAACTTTCTTCCCGACGTTTACGTGGAGTGCGAAACCTGCCGCGGCCTGCGCTACAACCGTGAGACGCTCGCCGTCCGCTACAAGGGACTCTCGATTTCCGACGTCCTCGATCTGAGTATCAGCGATGCCTTTCCGATCTTCGAGAACGTTCCGCCCATCAAGAACCGGCTCAAGACGCTTCTCAACGTGGGACTGGGCTACATCAAGCTCGGTCAACCCGCGCCCACTCTCTCGGGAGGGGAGGCGCAACGGGTCAAGCTTTCGCGGGAGTTGAGCAAGCGCGCCACCGGGCGGACGCTCTACATCCTCGACGAGCCCACCACGGGGCTTCATTTCGACGACGTCCGCAAACTGCTTGACATCCTGCAAAGGCTGGTCGATCGTGGCAATACGGTGATCGTGATCGAGCACAATCTGGAAGTGGTCAAATGCGCCGATTGGATCATCGATCTGGGGCCCGAGGGAGGCAAGCAGGGAGGGCGAGTGGTGGTCGCAGGCCCGCCCCTGAAAGTCGTCGGCTGCCCCGAATCGCACACCGGGAAAGTGTTGCAGAGGATGATCGGCTGAGTTGAATGGCGACTGACGAGCGGTTCACTCCAAACCGATAAACCCACAAACCTACAAACCCACAAACCTAAAAAATGTCCCGTTACAAAAGATTCCGGCTCGATCGACTCAGCGATTATCCGCTGGCCGGGCGTCCCAGCAAGGTGGCCGTTTCCGATTTCGGACGGCCCTTGAAAAGCGACAGCCTGAGCGAGTTCCTGGAGTCCCTTCCCCGTGTTCTGGCGGGGGACAGGCTGCGACGTCTGGCCGACCGCATCGCCGCAGCCCGCCGCCGCCGCCGCGGCTTGATCTGGGGTTTCGGGGGCCATGTCGTCAAAGTCGGCCTGGGACCCCTGCTCATCGATCTGATGGAGCGTGGCTACGTCACCGCCCTGGCCACCAACGGCAGCGGGTTGATCCACGATTTCGAGATCGCTCTCTGCGGAAAGACTTCCGAAGACGTCGAGGCACAGCTGCAGCAAGGGGACTTCGGGATGGCACGCGAAACAGGCGTCGAGCTCAACCAGGCCATCAATCGGGGCGCCCGAGACGATCTGGGAATCGGAGAGTCGGCGGCACGTTGGATGGAGAATCTCAGCCTGGAACATTCCGACTGCTCCATCTTCCTTCAGGCCTACCGGCGGGGCATTCCCGTGACCGTTCACGTCGCCTATGGAACCGACATCATCCACAATCATCCACTCGCCTCGGGAGAGGCGACGGGAAAGGGCACCCAGATCGACTTCCAGATCTTCACCCATCAGGTCGCGCAGCTTCACGACGGTGGCGTCTACGTCAATCTGGGCTCGGCGGTCCTGCTCCCCGAAGTTTTTCTCAAAGCGGTCTCCCTGGTTCGCAACGGCGGCGCGGAGCTGACGGATTTTTCCACCGCGAACCTCGACTTCATCCAACATTACCGGCCGCTCCAGAACGTCGTTCAGCGGCCCGTCACCGGATCAGGCGAGGGGATCGCGCTGACCGGCCACCACGAAATCATGCTTCCCCTGCTGGCGGCCTTTCTAACTGTCAAAGAAGCGGCTCACGACTGAGACTGGCTTATAATGGACTCCGGGGCCGACGGGACGAAGGGATCGTCGGAGAGATCCTCGGTGAACGGCGGAAAAAGCTCCGGGCCTGTTTTGTTTCTCTCTCATCCGGATCGAGTCAAAATGAAAGTCTTTCAGAGCGTCCTCGACATGATCGGAAACACACCCTTGGTGCGTCTCGCCAAGATCTCCCGGGGCACCAAGGCCGATCTCTACGGCAAAGCGGAACACCTCAATCCTTGCGGAAGCGTCAAAGACCGGATCGGACTGGCCATCGTCGAAGAAGCCGAGCGAACCGGCAAATTGAGGCCCGGGGGTGTGATTGTCGAGGCCACCGGCGGAAACACCGGCTTGGCCTTGGCCATGGTAGCCGCCTACAAGGGCTATCAGGCGATCTTCACCATGCCCGACAAAATGAGCCAGGAAAAGGTCCGCTTCCTGAAGGCCTTCGGCGCCCGCGTGGTGATCACTCCTTCCGCTGTCCCGCCCGACTCGCCCGACTATTACCTCAACGTGGCCCAGAGGATTCATGAAGAAACCCCCAACTCGATCTACGCCAACCAGTTCTTCAACCCCGTCAATCCGGAGATCCACTATAGGACGACAGGGAAGGAAGTCTGGGAGCAGACCGAAGGCAAGGTCGATTACTTCGTGACCGGGATGGGGACCGGAGGGACGATTTCCGGCGTGGGCCGCTATCTGAAGGAGAAAAACCCCGACGTCAAGATCATCGCCGCCGACCCTGAGGGATCGATCATCCGGGATTATTTCCACACCAAGCGGATCATCGAGGCCCGCCCCTGGAAGGTGGAGGGAATCGGTGAAGACATGATCCCCCCCAACCACCACTACCAGTACATCGACGACGTGATTCAGATCCCCGACAAGGAGAGTTTCCAGACCGCCCGCCGTCTGGCTCGCGAAGAAGGAATTTTCGTGGGAGGCAGCGCGGGAGCGATTGTGGCCGCCGCCCTCCGTCTGGGGCGGGAACTGAGTCGGTCGAGTGTCGTGGTGGCCGTGCTTTGCGATTCGGGCGACCGCTATCTCAGCAAGTTCCACTCCGACGAATGGATGAAGGAGAACCGTTTTTGGGATGAGCAG
>JBFGHF010000621.1:0-3044 GCA_041578355.1 Acidobacteriota bacterium | reverse complement strand
GAACCGCAGAGGCGCGCAGAGCCAGTTTTGCGGGGACTCAATCCTTTTTGGAGACAGGCTCGCGAGCACCGGGACCCGGCGACTAGAGGAATGGTGGAGGCGGTGGGAATCGAACCCACGTCCGAAAACCTTCAGCAGCGGACTCTACATGCTTGTCCGGTTTCCATTTTTTCGACTCCGTAGGGCGATAGATACCGGCAAATGACCCTTCGAAGTGTCCCCCAGGCGATTTCTCAGCGGCGCCCTGGAGAAACCGGCGCTGCCGAAAAGCCCGCTAAACGACGCCTGTGCCCAACCCGCGGGCTGGAAGGACCAGACGGCCGCGTTTGATTACGCAGCGAGTGCTAACTGATCGTTGGCAGTTATCAAAGTTGCCACTGTGTTTACGAGGTCGTAGCCTCCTCGGCATGCATCCACTGCATCAAATGTTCCCGTCGAATCCAGGTCGCCCCCTTTCTCAACCACTAAGATAGCGCGGAAGGGGAGGAAGTTTCAAAGTAGCAGTGCTGCGTGCTCCCTGCTGGAGCGCCGAGTTCCCCGGCCCGGCAGCGGACTCGGGCCTCGCTCCATCTCCTGCTCGGAGCTGCAGGCGGACCCCGGGAACCAGGAACCAGTAGACCGGAGACCGCAAGCCTACTTGACCGCCCTGCACCTATATCCCAGCGTGAATTCTTTCTTCCGGTCGAGGGGGTCCAGGTAGTAGCAGACGATCGGCAGCAGCAAACAGAAGATGCCCAGGGCGGCCAGTTCGAAGGGGAAGAGCAAGGCTCGAAGGACGCCTCTTCGGTCCGCGAAGAGAATCTTCGGGATGTAGGTGAGACGGTGTCCCAGGTAATGAAAGTAGCCACCCATGGGCTCGATCTCGATCTCCCGGAATCCGGTTTCCTCGAGCAGCCTCCGCAGCGAATATCGGGTGAAGCGGTAGAAGTCGTGGGGCTGCTGATGCTCGTGCCAGCCCTGGGGTGCCGTCAGGTAAAGGCTTCCGCCCGGTTCCAGGACCCGGTGGATTTCCCCCAGGACGCCTCCCGGGTCGGGCACATGCTCGAGCACCTGGGTGTTGATCACCGCTTGCATTCGCCCCGAGGCGATCGGCATGGCGCCCAGATCGGCGCGCACGTCGATTCTCGAATAATCCCAGTCCTGGTCGCCGACTCCCGTATCGATCGCCAGATAGCGCTGCCGTCCGAAATGGCGCGCGAATCGGGACTCCCCCGCGCCAGCGTCGAGGACCCAGGCACCCCGCTGCAGCGAATTCGCCGAACGGACGAAGGAGTCGATGGCAAAGTCGAGCGGGTGGATCCGCCGCCTCAAAAACTGAGGCAGTCGTTCGAAGACTTGGGAGTAGAAACCGGGCATCGGCGACACATGCTATCATCCGAAAGTTCTGCGATAGAACAGCGCAGGCCAGAGGTTGTCGAAAGAGGATGAACAGGGGCTTCGGCAGCACGGCGGAACCAAGCTTCCGCTTGCCCCGGGGATCGATCCGTCCCCTGCGACAGTGCCGGCACGTCCTTCCGCTTAGAGGGCGGCAGCTCCACCAGCAAAGCGCTGCCGCACCCCAAGGATGTCGGCACCCCTCGATACCTTGGTCTCTATGCGGCGCGCGAGCTGAATGATTCTTGAGTGCCCATGTCCCGAAAACCGAAGAGTCGAAATCCGGGTGGACTTTTCAACCTTGTGTTGATCGCGGTCGTCTGTTTTGGTTTGACGACGACGTTCGCTTCGGCCAAAAACGTCCTCCTCATCACCATCGACTCCTGTCGCGCCGACCGCTTCGGGACCTACGGCCATGAGGGCCGAAACACGCCGGTGATCGACGCTTGGGCGAAGACCGGCACCCTCTTCGAGAACGCCTACAGCACCTCGGCCTGGACGGCGCCGGGCCTGGTCTCCATCTTGACCGGACTCTATCCGCCAGCCCACGGCGTCAACAACCGGGACCACTCCGGATTCGATGCCGTGCCGACGCTCCCCGAGATTCTCAAGCAACGCGGCTACCGGGTGCCCAATCTCAACTTCTTCAGCTTTGCGGCCTATTACACCAAGTTGGGCCTTCCGCCCGTGGCTCGCCAATACTTCGGCGAGCAACCCGGAGAAGAGCTGATCAATTGGCTCGAAGAGAACGCCCGCGCAGACTCCTCGGCGCCGTTTTTCGTCTGGTACCACAACACGATGGTCCACCAGCCCTACAACCCCCCCGCCGAGGAGCTCCCCGCGCCCCTGGACGAGCTGCAGAAAAGGCCCGCCATCCGGGCCGTCATGAACGGCGCCATCGTTCCCGTCGGCTCCACGCGTTTCGAAGAAGGGGACGAAAAGGTCCTCAACCAGCTCTATCAACTCGAGATCAGCCGCGTCGATCGCTTCTTCCGGAAAGTGCTCGAGCTGCTCGAGAAGCGGGGCCTGTTGAACGACACTTTGATCGTCCTCACCGCCGATCACGGCGAGGAGCTTCTCGACCACGGGTTCGTTGGACACGCCTCGACTTCGCTTCAGGCCAAGCTCTACGAGGAGATCGTGCGCATCCCTTTGATCGTTTCCTGGCCGGGGCGGGTGCCCGCCGGACGGCGAGTCAAGGAAATGGTCAGCCAGATCGACGTTCTGCCCACGCTGCTCAACCTTCTGGGGATCGAGCCTCCTGCACTTCTTCACGGGCGCGATCTGCTGGGACCCCAGCCGCCACGGCCGCTCTTTTTCGAGTCGGTGATCTCAGGCAACCAAACCACCAAGGAACACGAGGGAATCTGGCTGCGGGCGATTCGCCAGGGCGACCACAAGTTCATCAGCAGCGAGGAACTCTACGACCTGAAAAGCGATCCCGCCGAGCAAATCAACCTGGCCGAGCAGAAACCCGAGTTGACGGCGCGCTTGCGGTCCGCACTCAAGCAATGGTTGCGCGAGACCCTCGCCGACCGGCCGTCGCCGGACCCCACGGAAGTTCTGTTGCCCCTCAGCACCCAGGCCTGCCCTTCCGTTTTCACCCCCGAGAACGGCACCACCCTGGATTACGACCTGCACACGGGGGCCATCCTTCTCGACTGGACCGG
>JBFGHF010000620.1:0-3045 GCA_041578355.1 Acidobacteriota bacterium | reverse complement strand
TTTCGAAGGCGCGGGCCAAGCCGCACCGGACTGATCGCGCCCGATCAGCTCGACTCCCTCGCCCCCCTCCCGGTGATACATGAAGAGCCCCGGAGACATCCGGCTGCCCGGCCGGGACAAAGGCTGCTTTCGGACGATGATGTAGCTTCCGTCGGCCGTCCAGGCGGGCTCCACCACCCGGCTGTTGAGGTCGTGATGGACTTGCCTCGGATTAGAGCCGTCGGCGTCCATGATCCACAGGTTGCTCTGTCCCTTGCGGTCCGAGACGAAGGCGATTTGTTCCCCGTCGGGCGAGTAGGCGGGATGATAGTTGACCGCCACGCCGCTGTCTTGCGTCAAGCACTCGGCCGTGCCGCCCGAGATGGGGACCCGGTAGACGTGGGCCAGCAGGTCGAAGACGATCCATTGGCCGTCGGGCGAGACGTCGAGAGACATGAAAGTCCCCTCTTCGGTCGAGAATTCGATTTCTCGCGTTTCGCCTCGTGCCAGAGTCGTGTCCCAAGCCTCTTTCTTGGCTTCCTCTTCCTCGCTTTCTTGCCCGCCCCAGGCGAGCGGTCCTGAAAGACCGAGCAAACCCAGAATGGTGACCAAAACATAACGGCTGTACGGCATCGCGCAGTTCTCCTTTAAGGAATAAGGGGTTTATACCACTCGAAGCGCGAGAAGTCTTGGGAGCACAATCTCGGTGCGGCTCGTGCACCTCGGGCCGCGATGGTTCCTCCGCGAAGAGAATGCGAATTTTATCGCATCGAGGTATGATTTGATCTATAGTGGTGGAGTTCAGGCGGCGGGAGGGGGCGCAGTCTACCAGCCGCAGGGGGTCAGAATGCGACTCAAGTCGGTCTTCCGGGTTCTTTCGATCACAGCAATCATCCTCTTCGTGGGCGGGCTCAGCGAAGCCGTGGTCCAGGCGGAGCCAGCGGCGATCCTGACGGCGCCGGGGCGGCTTCTCCGCGGTGGGGAGGCTGCGGCGACGTTGACCGCAGTCAACGCTCAGACCCGCAAACCGCTGCTGACGACCTATGTGTTGGAACTGCTTGACGGAGCAGGGACGGCAACTCGTTTGAGTTCGGGCTTCTCGGGATTCGGCGGACACCAGCGCATTCGGTTCGCAGTCCCCCCTGTCAATCCGGGTAGCTACACGCTTCGGGTGACTCTCAACGACGGGACCAATGTCAGTGTTCCCGTATCGGTCACCTCGGCGCCCGCCTTGTTGATCGAGACCGACAAGCCCATCTATCGGCCTTCGCAGTCGATACAGGGGCGGGTGGTTCGTCTTTCCAACGACCTGCTTCCTCAGTCCGGCCCGCTCGAAATCGTGATTCTCGACGGCAAAGGGATTCGAGTCTCGCGTCAGCAATTGGAGGCCGATGAGTACGGCGTTGCCGACTTCAGCTTGCCTCTGGCCTCGGAACTGAACGAGGGGATCTGGCGGATTCGAGCTTCCAGCGAAGGCGTGGAGAGCATTCGAGATCTGCGAGTCGAGCGTTACGTACTGCCGCGTTTCGACCTCAATCTCGATTTCGAGCGCGACTGGGCCCTGGTGAGCGATGCTGTCCGAGGCAGAGTGTCCGCTGGCTACTTCTTTGGACAGGACGTGGCAGGGGACGTCAGTTTGGTGGCCAGTCGATGGGTGGGTGTCTGGGTGGAGTATGCGCGCTTCGAGGGGACCCTCGACGGCGGCGTCTGGGAATTCGAACTGCCGCCGGTCGGATTCGTCACCGGGACGCCCCAGAACGGGGGACAGGGCGCGATCCGGGTTGAGGTTGAGGTCACCGACTCGACCGGTCACAGCCAGGCGACCGAGGATTCCCTGTTGATCTCCAATTCCGAGGTGGTCTTCAGCATTCAGCCCCAAGCCAAAACTCTCAAGCCGGGACTCCCTTTCCCTGTGCGCATCGAATCGACCACCCCGGCCGGCGAGCCGGTTGACTCCCAAGTCACCCTGGAGGCTTCTTTCCACAACTACAGCACCGGCCAGGTCTCCTTTGTCGAATTGTCGACCACGACCGTCAATGGCGCCTTGCTTTGGGCACTCGAGCCTCCGAGCCAGATCGCCTATGCGGACCTGACCGCCAAACGTGGCAAAGCCCGCACGGATGTCCGTTTGGTCGCGGGCTACTCGCCCGGCGATCATTTTTTGGCGCTCAACCGAACGGATGGCAGCGGCGCGGCCGCGATCGGCCAACAGGTCCGTTTCCAGGTCCTTTCGACCCAGCCGAGCACGACCTACTTCGAGGTTTTCGGGGGCGGCCGCACCGTCTTCTCGGCGTTCACCGAAGGTGCTTCCTTTGCTTTTCCGGTCACCATCGACATGGCGCCGGCGGCCAAGGTGATCGCTTATCAGCTGACCCCCAACAACGAAGTGATCGCCGACAATCTGACCTTCGACGTGGAGATCCCCCTGGAGGCGACGCTGGGCGCAGGTTTCGACGCCGAAACGGTCAAACCCGGCGATGAAGTCGAGATCACCCTGGATACGGGATTGAAGCGCCGCTCGCTGTTGGGTGTCTCGGTAGTGGATCAATCGGTGTTGGCCCTGGGACGAAGCCGGCTGCACTTGGAGAGCGTGTTCGAAGAGCTGGAACGGCGCTTCCTGGAGCCCGTAGCGCAAGTCATCGAGGACGGTTTCGATCCGGGAATCGGGATCGGGTTGCCCTTCGCCGGGCCGATCTCCAGCCCGGGCGCCGAGCAGGTCTTCGGCCTGACCGGGTTGGTGGTGGCGTCCACCCCCAACCTGAGCGTACCGGAAGGACGAGTCGTCGCGTTCGGACCCCCCATCAACCTCTCACCGCCACCCGAGGCCGACTTCCAGGGACAAGCCCCCGAATCTCCCCGTCTCCGCCAGTACTTCCCCGAGACCTGGGTCTGGCAACCCAAGCTGCTGACCGACGAAGAGGGACGCGCCACTTTGAAACTGCAGGCGCCCGATTCCATCACCGGATGGAAGTTGGCTGCCGTCGCAACTCACCCGGACCCGGCTCCCGGAATGCCCGGGATTTCCTTCGGCGAGGCCGAGTTGACGGTATTTCAGGACTTCTTTCT
>JBFGHF010000619.1:0-3054 GCA_041578355.1 Acidobacteriota bacterium | reverse complement strand
TCCTCCAACGGTTCGATCCATGTGTTGGGCCAGAAGGGCGGGGAAGAGACGCACACCCTGAACGCCGCCGAGATGCCGCAGCACAACCATACCCTGAACTCCACCAACAGTGTCGCCACCTCGGACGACCCTTCCAACAACTTCCCGGCACGAGGGGGATTCGACGCCTACGGATCGCTCACAGCCCCCTGTCAATTCATCTCACCGACGGTTCCCAACGTCGGAGGCGGCCAGGCTCATGACAACATGCAGCCCTACCTGACGCTCGGTTTTTGTATCGCCCTGCAGGGGCTCTTCCCGTCGCGCAATTAGAGGAGGCTAAAGCATGTCGGAACCATATGTCGGTGAAATCAGAATGTTTGCGGGCGACTTTGCTCCTCGCGGCTGGGCCTTCTGCGATGGCCAGCTGCTGGCCGTGTCTCAGAACGACGCGCTTTTCAGCCTGCTGGGCACGGTCTACGGTGGCGATGGACGGACCACCTTCGGGCTGCCCGATCTTCGTGGCAGGGTCCCCATCCACCAAGGAACCGGGCCCGGGCTGAGTAATCGCAGAATTGGGAGCAAGGCGGGAGTCGAAGAGGTCACGTTGACGGTGAATCAGCTTCCCAGCCACACCCATCCGCTGCAGGCGTCGGGGAATCTGGCTACGTCGCCCAACCCGCAGGGCCAGGTGTTCGCGCGGGCGGGAGGTCAGGCCTACAGTCCTAACTTCGACCCCAACCCGATGAACGCAGTCGCCATCAGCAACGTGGGCGGCAGCCAGTCGCACATCAATCTGATGCCCTTTCTCTGCGTAAACTTCATCATTGCCCTGGTTGGGATTTACCCCTCGAGACATTAAGGAGGCCCGAATCATGTCGGAACCCTTTCTTGCTGAAATTCGCATTTTCGCCGGCAACTTTGCCCCTCGGGGATGGGCCTTCTGCAACGGCCAGCTGCTGCCCATCGCTCAGAACACGGCGCTCTTTTCCCTGATCGGAACCACTTACGGCGGGGACGGCCGCACCACCACGGCGCTGCCCAACCTCAAGGGACGCGCCCCCATGCACCCCGGCCGGGGACCCGGGTTGACGGCCCGTAGATTGGGGCAAAAAGGAGGGACGGAAACCGTCACCTTGACCGAAGCCCAGATGCCCGAACACACCCACCGGCTGACCGGAACGGGAGAGGACATCGGCGCCACGACACCCTGCAACAACTCTTTGGCGGTCGGAAATGCGCTCTACTCGCCGAGTTCGGACGGGACGACGATGGCGAATGCCTCGCTTCCCAACGCAGGCGGCAGTCTCGCCCACAACAACGTGCAGCCGTTCCTTACGCTGAACTTCATCATCGCCCTGGTCGGGCTCTACCCGTCGAGAAGCTGACACGACGACGGTGTGGGCGGAATGGAAGGCAAACGCGGAGTTCGCAAAACTGCGCGAACTCTGCGTTCAAAAATCTGATTTGGCGACAGTCATCCCATGACCAGAAAACTCGTCGCCGTCCTTGTCCTGCTGGCCGCCGTTCTCTTGGCCTTCCGGGCCTGGTTTTCGCCCGCGGATAGCGCGGATCCTGTTCGGGCTTCCGAGGCCGATGCCGCCGGAAAGCGCCCAGCGCCGGCCGGTTCCACCAGCGCCGGCGAGGCTCATTTCACTGCTCCAAAGCAGGAGGCGGCCTTTGTGCGCGACGCGGATTTGGATGGAGCAGGCCGGCGAACCAGCCCACCTCCCGAACTCTCTTTGGGCGAGGTCGACGTTGACGAGTTGGTCGAGATTCTGGAGGATTCGAGTAACTGGCAGCAAAGGCTGCGTGCCGTCAACGCCCTGGCGTCTCTTCCTCCCTCTCAGGAGATCCGATCGGCTCTCTTCGATGCACTGGACGACCATCGAGCCCCCATCCGTCAGAAGGCCGCGATGGCTTTGAGGCACTATCCGGACGAGTCAGTGATCGCGGCCCTGGAAAAGCTGCAAGCTCACGACCCCTCCGAAGAAGTCCGCCGCGCGGCGATCGACGCCCTCGCGTCTCTCCGCAGATGACCCCGTGGCACGAGCATCCCCGTGGCACGAGCATCCCTGCTCGTGATCCCGCGAAAGTGAGGAGAGGAATCACGACCTGGAAGGTTGTGCCACGCAGAAAATGACAGGCAGAGATGCCTGTCTTCCGAGGCTACCCTTCAACCGCCAGGAGCAGGTAGGGCCGAGTTGACGGTCTGCCGAGACGGTCGGTCAGGCGAAAGAGGACGCCCTCTGCGTCGCTCTCGATCTGAAACCGTGCGTCGTTGGCCGGCGTTTCCATCAGCACGTAGACTCCCGGGCGGAGCTTTCCGCCCCAGAAAGCGTCGGATTTCAGCTCCACCAGTTGACTCGTGGTCTCAGCCGAGTTGCCCGACTCGACAGTCATGCGAAGACAGTTTTGGCAGGGGAACGAAAAGCGGACCGGTGAGCCCGTGTTTTTGGCTCGATCCGTCGAATGTTGCCAGATCAAGACCTTCCGCTCTCTGTCTCTGCAAGGGAAGTGGCACTGGATGGCCAGGCGCCTGTGGCGCGAGGTCTCGAAATTGACCGGCCAAAGAGTCAGCGTGAGCGGAATGCCGGAGAGTGGCGCACCCCCCGGCCAGAGGCTCTCGGGCGCAACGATCGGCTGGTTCGCAAGAGACGAGCACTGCTCCCCGCCGGGGACTAGGAACCCCTCTTCCGCCCACTCCAGCCGCGAGAGATTCGGCAGCTGTTCGCTGCCTCTCCAGTAGCCCAACTCGAAAACCCGATTCTCAGATCTCGCCGCTCCGGCGGTTGCCATCGCTGTACAGAGAGAACCCGCGCCTGCTTGCAGAAACGTCCGCCTTAACATCCCATCACCGCCTTCCCCAAGAATGAACAATCGTCGCATCATAAGACGTCGGGCATGCAGAGGCAAGGAAAGACGTTGCCGGAGGTCGCTAGCATGTGATCTGTCCGGTGGCTTTAGCAAGTGAAGTGTCCGGTCCAATCGGCACGGGTCTAAGATAAGTGCTTTTCCCAATCGGCAAGGAGGGGGAGTGGCGCTCTATCCGACCCGCGCACTGGAGCGGGCCAT
>JBFGHF010000618.1:0-3055 GCA_041578355.1 Acidobacteriota bacterium | reverse complement strand
TTTTCAGCGGAATCGAACATCACAGATCGCATCTAGCCGTTCGATCTTTCGTCCGTCGGCGCTGGGCCCAGTTTAGAAAACGAAGATCTCGGAACGAATCAGCGATGAGGTGAGATCTGAGAGATTCGATGTTCGAAGGTGGGACGCAGGCGGAGATAGCCAAGTTCTGAGACCGTTGCCGTATTGAAGAACAAGCGCACCAAGGAGCCATAAACAATGCCCCGCAAAGGCCTCGCTGTAATGATTCTCCTCGCTCTGGCGGGCAACTCTTTCTGCGGCTACCGCGTGGCTTCGACCCAGCGCTCCAACCTGGGGATCGAATCGGTGTCGGTGCAACCTCTGGTCAACACCACCTCGACCTACGAAGTCGAGCAGATCCTGACGCGATCCTTGATCGCGGAGTTGGTGGAGAGGACGGGCTATCGGGTGGTTTCGAACCCGTCGGGGGCCGACGCCGTCATGAGCGGCATCATCTCCAGGGTCACCGCCAGTCCCGTCACGTTCGGCAGCGGGTCCTTCGGATCGACCTTTCTGGTGACGTTGACTGCCAGCCTGGAACTCAAGGAGCGGAGCAGCGGCAAGATTCTTTTCAAGAACGACCGCTACACCTTCCGGGAGCAGTACGTCATCAACACCGAAATCGAGGATTTCTTCTCGGAGCTCAACCCCGCCATCGACCGTATCGCCAGAGACTTCGCTGCCAGCGTCGTGAGCAGCATCATCGAGGGATTCTAGGAAGGAAACCCTGGCTATCTTCCCCTCCGGGACTCTTGGCAACCGACTCGACTGCCATCCGGCAAGGGAGACCTTTGGGGCAAAACGCGCTGCAGACTGAAGGCTGCGGACTAATTCCCCATGATCTCGGCAATGCGACGTTCGCCTTGGCGGAGTTCGATGGCGGAATTTCCCCCTCGCAACACTCGTTGCACCGCGCTCCAATAGGCCTCGGAAACTTCCCCGTATTTGGTCGCGGCCCGTGACGAAGGCCGCCGCACCGCATAGAGCAGGGTCTGATCGAAATCACGGAAAAAGGGAACCGCCTCGAGAACCTCCGGATCCTCGTAGAGACTCTTCAGGGTGGGGCTGTGACTGATTTCGATGGCCCGTCTCTTTTGCTCTTCTTCACTGGCCAAAAACCTGATCAAACGTGCCGCAGCATCGGGGTGGCGGGAGTATTTCGAGACCATCAACTGCCAGCCTCCCAAGACGGCCGCCGTGCCTCCCTCGCCTTGCGGCATCTTGGTGACGTCGAACTTCTGGGCGATGGGGCTCCGCTTGCTGTCGGCATAGGCGTAGGACCAGTTCCGCATGAAGGCGGCGTCGCCTCGCCGCCAACTCAACAGCGACTCCTCCTCGGCCCACTCGATGACCGCCGGCGGCGAGATTCTCCCCACCCAATTGGCGGCTCGGTTGAAAGCTTGTTGCGCCTTGCTGTTCCGCAAGGAAGGCTTGCCTTCCGCGTCCAGAAAATTTCCGCCGCCCGCCGAAGCCTGCCATTCCAAGGCGTTGCAGGTCAGGCCTTCGTAGGCGAGGCCCTGCCACACGTAACCCCAGAAGCCCAGATTGCCCTCGCGGCGCTCTCCTGCCTGGATGCGGCTGGCCATGAGCTCCAACTCGTCCCAACTGGTCGGGGGGCCCTCGAAGCCGTATTTCTCGAGCAGATCGCTGCGATAGAACAGAGCCGGCGCATCGGTGAACCAGGGCAGACCCACCAACTTTCCGTCAACGGTGTTGTTGTCGACGATGGTCGCGAAATGCTGCTGGAGATCGGTTTCCGAGACGTACTGTTTGAGGTCGACCGCATGCTCAGCCATGGCACTGGTCCAGACCACGTCGATCTGGTAGACGTCGATATCGGGAAAACCGTCCGCCAGGAGGTCCTGGAAGAGCTTGAGGCGTTCGGGGTAGAAGTCGGGCGTGGGACGCATGTAGACGCGGATGTCGGGATTCGCCGTCATGAAGCGCCGCAACGCCTCGACGGTGACCTCCAGTTCTCGTCCCGACGGCGCACCGGCGAAGATCAACGTGACTTGATCTTCGGTTTCGCCGCTTGTGTCCTCCGCCGGAGGGGAACCGCCGCAAAAAACCATGAGAAATGCAATGGAGAGGAGGAGAAGTCTCGATTTCAGGCGATCCATCCGCAAAAAACTCCCAAATAATTTGGCTGCCTACAAACGGCAGGTTATATGAGATCGCATGGGACGGTCAACCCGACGACAAAGGCAGGGTAGCGGGTGGGGCGCAGGATCGGCTCTTGCCCGCAAGCCGGGTGGCCGGCAATATCCAGAGACGAGTTCGGACCGAAGAATGAGCCTCGACAAGATTCTCAACTTGATCCTCTTCTACCTCGGCTGGACGGCCTGTGTGGTGGGCGCCGCTCGGGGGTATCCCCATCTGGGCCCTGTCGTCGTGGGTGCCGTCGCGGTCGTCCGTATCTTCCGCGCCAAGGACCGGCGGGGCGAACTGCGGTTGCTGGGCTGGACGGGCGTGATCGGCTTCGCCGTCGACAGCGCCCTCTCCGGCAGCGGGGTGCTCACCTTTCTGACCAATCGCCCCGGGGCCTGGCTGTCTCCGCCGTGGATGGTGGCCCTCTGGATCAACTTCGCGGCCACGCTGCGAAGCTCTCTCGCCTGGCTATCTCCTCGACCTTTCCTGGGCGGCTTGTTGGGTTTTTTCGGCGGTCCTCTTTCCTATTGGGCCGGCGAACGGTTGGGCGCGATCGAATTGGCGGGCGCCTGGAGTCTGGCGGTTCTAGCGGTGGCCTGGGCGTTTGCGGTGCCGTGTTTGTTTGTTTTGGCGAAGCGGCGAAGCGGGTATTTCCGGACGTAGAGGGAAGCGAACCACCAAGCCAGCGACGCCCGGAGCGAGTGTCGTGGCCCGGTGGTTTTGCTTTTGCGGAGGGGATTTCAACCACCAAGGCACCGAGGCACGACGCCCGGACCCGGGCTTTTCCCTTTTTCGTGCCCGTCGTGACTTGGTGGTTTTGCTTTTGCGGAGGGGATTTCAACCACCAAGGCACCGAGGCACGACGCCCGGACCCGGGCTTTTCCCTTTT
>JBFGHF010000617.1:0-3058 GCA_041578355.1 Acidobacteriota bacterium | reverse complement strand
GGCGGGTGTTCCGGTTTGAGCTACGTGCTGCGTTTCGAGCCGGAGAGAAAAGCGGGCGACAAAGTCTTCGAGGAGGATGGCGCCTGTGTATTCGTCGACCTCAAGAGCTATCTCTACCTCAAAGGATTGACCCTGGACTGGCAGGGCGACTTGATGCAGCAGGGCTTCGCGTTCATCAATCCGAACGCTTCAAAGACCTGCAGCTGCGGGCAGTCCTTTATCGTGTAGGGGACCTCGGTCTGCCGGGTCCGGTCGACTACACTTCCCGAGTTGCTGGAGGCCTTCGCGGATCATGACGGTTCTCGCCTATATCACCGATTTGTTTTTTGAGGCTAAAGTCAGCCAGACCGCACAGGCTGTGGGCGCCAAGCTCAAGGTGGTCTCTTCCATCTACAAGTTCCTGCCCGAACTCGAAGACAAGCCTTCGCTGCTGCTGATCGACCTCAACGCCGAGGGCATCAGTCCGACTTCGCTGATCGCGCAGATTCGACTCAAGCATCCCGATTTGCCCATCATCGCCTACGCCCGGAAGGGACAGGAGGAGCTGATGGAGCGATCGGAAGCCTCGGGCGCCAGCCAGGTGCTGACCCGCTCGGCGTTCTTCAAAGACCTGGAAAAGATCCTCAGCAAATTACCCGCCGAATGAGAGATGGGGGCGCCCCACCGGAGGTCCCGCGCTGCTAGTGTCCTGAGTCGGAAGTAGGGTGCATTAGTTGGCGAGGGCTGGGCGCGCGACACAGGCATACTCGATCTCTCCCGAAGAAGCGCAACACAGCAAACGACGTTCAGAACCGCCAAATAATCTGCCTCATTTCTGACTCAGGACACTAGCCGCTGGTGCGCGTCATTTCGACGCCCACGCTGTCGGTCCGGTCGCGCATCGATTCGGGGAACTTGCGGACCCGGACGGTCACCGTGCGGATGCGGGCGTCGGCGAGAATGCTCTTGCACAGATTCCCGGCCACCGATTCGATGAGGTGACACTCGTGGTCACGAATGTTCTTTTCAATGCGTTTCAGCAAGGTCTCGTAGTCCACGGTGAGATCGAGTGAATCGGTATTCGCCGCAGCTTCCAGGTCCAAACCGACTTCCACATCGATCAGGATTTGCTGCAGTTGGGCCCGCTCGGTCTTGGACATTCCCAATCGGGCTTCGCAGAGGATTCCGTTGATCTGAATCTTGTCCATGTCGTTCCTGTTCGCAATGTCGCCGCTGTGCGTCAGTTTACTGTACCGTGAGTCCTGAGTATATTGCAGGCCAAAGGAGAAAGTGATGGCACCCAATGGCGAAGTCGAAATCAAATACTGCGGCCACAGCACCTTTCTGTTCACGACTCCGGCTGGAAAATCGCTGATCATCGATCCTTGGCTGGAGGGGAATCCTGCTTGTCCGGAGGAGTGCAAGAAGATCGATTCCCTGGACACGATGCTGATCACCCACGCTCATCCCGATCACCTTTCCGACGCGGTTCCCCTGGCCAAAGCGCACCGGCCCCAGATCGGGTGCATCTACGAGCTGGCGGTCTGGTTGCAAGCCCAGGGCGTGGAGACGGCGACGGGAATGAACAAGGGGGGAACCCTCGAGTTGAACGACGTCACGGCCACCATGGTCAACGCTTTTCACAGCTCGGCGGTCATCGAAGGCGACCAAGTCGTTTACGCCGGCGAAGCGGCGGGCTATGTCGTTCAGTTCGAAAACGGATTTCGAGTCTATTTCGCCGGCGACACCTGTGTTTTCGGTGATATGGAACTCATCGCCGAAATCTACCAACCGCAGCTGGCCTTTCTCCCCATCGGGGATCTCTACACAATGGGTCCCCGCGAGGCCGCCCATGCCTGCCGACTGCTGGGCGTCCGGCAGGTGATTCCGATGCATTACGGGACCTTTCCGGCGCTCACCGGCACTCCGCAAAAACTCAGGGAGAGCATCGCCGGCCAGGTCGACGTGGATATTATCGAGATGGCGCCGGGTGATGTGGTGAGCGACGCCGAGCTCAAGCGTCGCTGAGGCCTGCTCGTCTCCGTCATCCTCGACGCTTTTCGTTTTCGAGAAGTCGCCTTCGTCGATCGACGACAGCCATTCGACATTCCCGGCCCGGACATGTTGAAATGTGCAGGATGCAAACCCAGGTCGCCGAAGCGATAGACCAGTATCGTGCCGTCCGCCGCCGGGTCGGCTTTTTCGATTACTCGGGCCGCGGGAAGATCGTGGTGGAGGGGCCCGACCGCATCACTTTTCTGCAATCGATGATCAGCAACGAGGTTGTCGCCCTGGAGGAGGGAACGGGCAACTTGGCGAGCTTTCTAACCGCTCGCGGAAAGATGGTGTGCCTCTTTTACCTGTACAAGCTGGCTGAACACATTCTCTTGGACATGGAAGGGGGCGACATCGAGAACAGCCTTTCCACCTTCGACAAATTCGTCATCATGGACGACGTCCGTTTTCAGGACGCAACGCCCGACTGGGGACATCTCTCGCTTCAAGGTCCCGAAACAGCAGGGATCGTCAGCGAGCTGTTTTCGAAACCGCTGCCCGCCGATCTGAGCATGAAAGAGGTCGAGTCCGAGGGGGCGCAAGGTTGGCTGATCGGCATGACGCGCTATGCCACAGGTTGCGATCTCCTGTTTCCGCCCGCGGTCACGGCCAGGCTGGCGGAACGGCTCCAAGAGCTGGGCGTTCCAAGTGTCCATAGCGAGGTGGAGGAGATGCTCCGCATAGAATCTTGCCGCCCTCGCTGGGGTGTCGACGTGGATTCCGACAACAACCCTCTGGAAGCTCGCCTGGACGCCGCGGTCAGCCTGAGCAAGGGCTGCTACAGCGGTCAGGAAGTCATTTCGAAGGCCACCTACGTAGGGGGTGTGGGGCGTCTCTTGATGGGTTTGGAGATCGAAGCTGAAGAGACGCCGCCGAGAGGAACTGCGGTCCTGGACGAACAATCGCGGCGGGTGGGAACGGTCACCAGCGCCGCCCACTCTCCGGCGCTCGGACGTCCCATCGCGCTTGCCTACCTGAGAAAAGCCGTTTCCCGACCGGGCCAGCAAGTTGCTCTCGAGCTCTC
>JBFGHF010000616.1:0-3068 GCA_041578355.1 Acidobacteriota bacterium | reverse complement strand
TCGAGTTCACGCACGTTTCCCGGCCAACGGTAAGTGCACAACCATTGGGCCGCGGCGTTTTCCAATGCCGGCGCGTCGTTACCCACCGCCCGCGCATGCCGATCGAGAAAATAACGCGACAGCGCCAGTATGTCCCGGGGCCTCTCCCGCAACGGCGGGATATGCAGGGGAAAGACGTTGAGGCGGTAATACAGATCCTCGCGGAACTCGTTGCGGTCGTCCAGGCCTTTGAGATCGGCGTTGGTGGCGGCGATGATGCGGACGTCGACCTTGGTGTTTTCGACGCCTCCCACTCGGCGAAATTCGCGTTCCTGGATGACGCGCAGCAGCTTGGCCTGAGTTTCCAGGGGCAGATTGCCGATCTCGTCGAGAAAGACGGTGCCGCCATCGGCCAGTTCGAAGAGTCCCTTCTTGCTCGAGGTGGCCCCCGTGAAGGCGCCCTTGACGTGGCCGAAAAGCTCGCTCTCCAGCAGATCGAAGGGAATGGTGCCGCTGTTGACGGCGACGAATTGCCCGTCGACACGGGGGCTGCAGGCGTGGATGGCCTTGGCGACGAGCTCCTTTCCGGTGCCGCTCTCTCCGGCGATGAGCACGGTGCTGCGGTGGGGCGCCACTTGCGAGATGAGCTCGAAGATCTGCTGCATCTGCTCGTTCTTGCCGATGATGTTCTTGAACTCGTAGCGGGTCTGAAACGACTTGCGGAGCTGTCGGTTCTCCTGCTCCAGCCGGCTCTTCTCCAGCCCGTTCTTGACGACCAGCAGCAGTTCGTCGTTCTTGAAGGGCTTGGTGATGAAGTCGAAGGCGCCCGATTTGGTGGCTTGGACGGCGTTTTCGATGGAAGCGAAGGCGGTGAACATGACCACCACCAAGTCGGGAGCCTGGCGCTGCAGTTGTTCCAGCGTCTCCAGGCCGCTGATTCCGGGCAACATCATGTCGAGCAACACCAGATCGAAGGTGTTTTCCTGCACGAGTTGCAGCCCGCTCTGGCCGTCCGACGCGGTTTTCACCGAGTAGCCCTCCGAGCCGAGAAGCTTCTCGATCACGTCGCGCATGATCTCTTCGTCGTCAATGACCAGAATGGATTGAGGAGGCATGGACGGTTGCCTACTGAACCCGTCTGACGGGTAGTTCAACCGTGAAAGTGGTGCCTTGGCCGGGCGAGGTTTCGACGTTGATGCGCCCGCTGTGCTCCTGGATGATTCCGTACGACACCGAAAGTCCCAGGCCTGTTCCTTTGCCCACTTCCTTGGTTGTAAAGAACGGGTCGTAGATTCGCTGGATGTGTTCTTCCGAGATCCCTTGACCGTCGTCTTTGATGCGGATGCTCAGCGACGAACCCTTGGCGGCGGTCTCGACTCGGATTCTGCCGCCCTCGGGCATGGCGTCCTTGGCGTTGAGGAACAGGTTCATGAACACCTGTTGCAGTTTGCCTCCGTTTCCGATCGTCGGCGGGAGCTTGGGATCGAGGTCCAGATCGATCTCCACCTTGGCTTTGCTGAGCGTGTGATCGAGCAGAGAGACCGTATCGGTCATCAGCGAGTTGAGATTCACCTGCTCCAGGTCGCTGTCGTTGACGCGCGCGAAGTTGAGCAGATTGTTGACGATATTCGACGCCCGAAAGCTCTGCTGCTCGATCCGCTTGAGCAGATCGACGCGGGAATCGTCGCTCTTCATTTGCTTGATCAACATCTGGGCATAGCTGGAGATGCCGGCCAGGGGCGTGTTTACTTCGTGGGCCACTCCGGCGGCGAAGAGTCCGATGGAGCTGAGTTTTTCGGCCTGCAAAAGCTGATTCTCGAGCTGGGACTTCTCGGTGATGTCCTCGATCACGAGCAGGACCCCGGCATCGACGTTGTCGGCGGAGTGCAAGGGGGCCAAGAGGATGTCGGCCATGCGGGTTTCGCCCTTTTGATTCGCCAAGCCGGTTTTGCGCAGCCGGCGGATCCCGGGAAGCGCCCACTGCGACGAGACGAAATGGCGGCGAAGAGTCTCCATGACCGGTCGGGGGAGGGTCTCTTCGATGGTGCGTCCCACCGCCTCTTGACGGGGGATGCCGAGAAGCCGCTCCATACCGCTGTTCCAGATCGTGACGTTGCCTTCTGGTGAAATCACGGCCAAGCCGAGTGTGATGCTCTCGATCACGTTCTCGTTGTAGACCTTCAGCTCCCGCAACTCGGACGCCCGGCTCTCCAGAGAGCGGTAGAGCAGAGCGTTGTCGAGGGCGATGGCGGCGTATTCCGCGAGCATTTGGATCAGGCGCAGATCATCACTGTTGAGGACGCGCTGGCCGGCTCTACGCCCCACGGCCAAAAAACCGATCAGGCGATCCCTGGCTCGAAGCGGCTCGAGATAGGCCAAGCCGCACCCTTGGAGTTGCGCCTCCAGCGACTCGGGTGAACCGGGTAGCGTCGAGGGCAGCAAGCTGGGGCTTTTTTCTTCGAGCAGGCTGAGGGCGCCTTCCGAGGCTTCGACGCGAAAGCCATCCTCGGCCTCGACTCCTTCTCCGTCGACGAGCAGATAGCAGTCCCCCGCCGGGTCTTCTCGAAGAAAGAGGCCGACCGGCACCAGGTCGATGGTGTTGTGAATCCGCTCCACGATGCTGCGGGCCAGCTGGGGGAGCTCCACTTCTGCGTTGAGCGAAGCTCCGAACTGACGCAGCGATTGCCGGTAATCGTAGCGATCCTTGTAAAAGTAGCGGTCGATCTGTTCCTGGATGCGGTTGCGAACCGGCGCGAACAGCAACGCCACGATCACCGCGCCGCCGCCGAAGAACAGGAAGCTGGAGCTTTGCAGCATCCCCTGTAGCAGCCAACCGGCGCCCAGGACCACCGCCACGTAGAGCCCCAACAGGGCCGATGAGGCCCCCAGATAAGCCACGCTTCTCTGGAAGATCAGATCGACGTCCATCAAGCGGTAGCGGGTGATGGCGTAGCCGAAGCCGAGTGGAATCAACACCAACGAGAGGACCGAGGCCTCCATCCAATTTCGGATTTCGAGTCCCAAGAAGTAGGGGAACGCATAGAGGAACAGAAAGGGCGTCACTCCCACCAGGGCGGCTTTTGTGATCC
>JBFGHF010000615.1:0-3072 GCA_041578355.1 Acidobacteriota bacterium | reverse complement strand
TTGAAGAGGCTGATCGACCCGGCGGGGAGCAAGGGTCGATATGCTAGAATGTCAGTGATCTCAACAAGAAAGGGCAGGAAGGCGAGGACGCTCATAGCTGGCCGAAGGGCCGGCGCCTCTTGAGGACACTCCAATGAGTCGAATTCTCTTCGGTGCTCTTTTGTTCTTCGTATCCGCCCTTCCCTTGCGGGCAACCGGGGTGGGCTCGGTTTCCGTCCAAGGCAACGAGTTGGAGGCCGAGATCGATGTCTCGGGTCTCTTTTCGGCGAGTTTGCAGATCACCTTCGAGCAGGTGGTTGGCTTGAACGACAATGCCTTGGAGATCTCCGCGACGGAAGTCAACCCCATGGATCCGGCAGTGTTGGGGCGCCTCGCCGATCCCAGCAACATCCTTCCGCTGGGCCAGTTTCCGGTCATCATTTCGGTGAAGCCGTCGCCCAACAGCGCCTTGAGCTTCAGCGGATTGGTCTCCATCGAGCTGTCGACGTCCAACGTCGCCTTCAATCCGACTTTTCGGCTTTTCAAGTCTCCGGGCGGAGGAGCCTTCGCCGACATCACCAACTTCTCCGGAATCGGCAGTTATCGGGTCCGCGGCGCCTCGGGAGAGTTCTCGGATTTCATTCTGATCACGGACTTGAGGCCGGCGGCGGTCGTCATCGAAGAGAAGTTCGACCAACTTCAGCTGGTCATGGACAATTACGGTTCACAGATTGAATCAGCGGTCCTGTCCAGCCTGCAAGCCAAACTCAACTCCGCCCGGCAGAGCTGGGACCAGGGCCTTACCGTGGAGGCCGTGGCGGATTTGGAGGCCTTCGCCGAGGAAGTGAAGGCCAATCAAGGAAGCAACATACCCGATCTTTACCGCGCCAACGACTTCAACACCGTCAACGTCGCGGGGGCCCTGCGGAGTGGAGCGGCCACTCTGGTTTTCAGCATTCGGGTTTCGTGACGCCACGACAACCTTATGCCCAGGGCCAGACTCGTTCTTTGTGAACCGTTTCAGCCGGCCCGTCATATCCCGATCCAACCCACGCCCTTCATCATCGGACGAACCTCCGACTGTCAGCTCGTCCTGCAACATCCCTCCATTTCCGGGCAACACGCGGCGCTGCTCGACCGCCGGGGAGAGTTGTATCTGCAGGACTTGGGCAGCAAGAACGGCAGTTTGGTCAACGGGATGGCTGCGCGGGACACCACCCTGCAGCACCGTGACCTGATCAGTCTGGGGGGAGTCGATCTGGTCTTCGAGAAGGTCGGCTCGGCCGAGCGGCGCTGTGAAGTCCGGGAGCGACTGGAGCGCCTTTCCCAAACGCTCGAATGGACAGCCACCTTCAAGCCTGACGTGGCTCTCGACCAGATTCTCGACCAGGTGATCGAAGGCCTGATGCAACTGAGTCGGGCACGCCGCGGGTGCCTGCTGGTCAGCGACGATCGGGGCAGCCTCCGCATCGCACGGAGTCGCGGAATCCGCTCGGGTGACCTCGAGGTGGCGGGCTCGCTGAGTTCGACGGCCTTGGCCAAGGCGAGGGACGAATTGAAAGCGGTGGTGGTATCCAACGCGGCGGACGATTCTCTCTACGGTCGGCAGGCCAGTGTCGTGGCCATGGGACTCAAAACTCTGATCGCGGTCCCCGTGCAGGCCCTCGACGGCGATTTGTTGGGGCTCTTGTACGCCGATAGTGATACCATCGAACAGACTTTTGCGGAGCTTGATCTGCAAGTCCTTACGTCATTGGCGGCGAGCGCGGCCCTGGCTTTGGAGAATGCCGACCTCGGGCAACAGATTCAGCGCCTCGCGGCTCAGGCCTCCGAAGCTCTTGCGGAAGTCGCCGGCGAGACCGATTTGGGTGAGGAACTGCAGTTATCCGTGCATCGAACCAGGAGCGCCTTGGAACGCGTCGGCTATCCGGCCGCGGCTCTCCCCGGTGATCGAGCGGACAGCAACTCGAGGGCACCCTGAATGTCCGAAGGGAAGAGGCAGGACCCACTCCACCCCAAAAAGGGCTCCGAGCCAGGCGCCGAAGTAGTCGATCCGACTCAGACCTTTTTCAATCTTGCCCAACATTTGCAGCCGGGATCGGTGATCGCGGACCGATATCGAATTGTGGAATTCCTCGGCATCGGGGGCATGGGAAGGGTGTATCGGGCCAACGACCTGGAATTGGGGCAGGACATCGCCCTCAAGTTGATCCGTCCAGAATTGCTCGAGGACGAAGACTCCACGGAACGTTTCAAGCGCGAATTGATTCTGGCCCGCCAGGTTTCCCATCGAAACGTGGTCCGGATACACGATCTGGGAGAGTTCGAGAAGCTCAAGTACCTCACCATGAGCTTCGTCCCCGGGCGAACGCTCAAAGAAGAGATTCGCAAGTCGGGTCCCTTCGAAGCGGAACGGGCCATCGGAGTCATGACGCAGATTTGCGAGGGGGTCGATGCGGCTCACCGAGAAGGGGTGATCCACCGCGATCTCAAGCCGTCGAACATACTGCTCGACGAGCAAGATCGAGTCTACGTGACCGATTTCGGCATCGCCCGTTCCCTCGATTCGGATCTGACGCGAACCGGCATGGCGGTTGGGACACCTGCTTACTGGGCGCCCGAACAGGCCGCCGGAGAGAGCGGAGGCCCAGCCAGCGACGTTTACAGCTTGGGAGTCATCTTCTACGAGCTGTTAGCTGGAAAACCGCTCAGAGGCCCCGCCGCCAAGGCGCTGCGCGAATTGAAGCAGGAACGGCCCGATCTGCCGGCTTTTCTGCTGGCGCTCTTGACCAAGTGTCTGGCCGCCGAACCGGATCGGCGCTATGAGGATGCCGGCGGAATCGTTGCCGACCTTCAGGAACGCAAAGTAACGGAGCGCTTCCTCGACCGCTGGGGCAAGCCGGCGCGTGGGGCGGCGGTCCTGATACTCGGCGTAGGCGCCGTACTGCTGGGGTTTCTCTGGTTGGTCGGCGGCGGACGCTCGGCGGGCCAGCCGCCGGATGCCTATTCGGTGGTGGTCCTCCCCTTCGACAATCAAACTTCGGATGCGTCTTTCGATTGGATGGAGGGCGCGATGGCCGACCTGTTCGACCT
>JBFGHF010000614.1:0-3072 GCA_041578355.1 Acidobacteriota bacterium | reverse complement strand
GACTCGGCGGGGAACAAACTGGGAGAGGTCGCGGACGTCGAACTGCCGTCGATCGGGATGGTCCTGCAGCTTGGAATGGAGACCTCGTCTCCGGAAGGGATCTCGAAGATCTCCATCGATTACGGAGCAAACGATAACGCCGAGCAGGTCGTCGCTCTCACCATCGACTACTTGGACCGGCCCGTTTTCGAGACTTATCTGGCCCACGCGGCGGACCTCCATCTCCCCGACGGCCGGTCGATCCACACCACTGTCTCGATTCTGAATCGCTCGAATACGACCGCCACCGGCGAGGTGGTGTTTCTTGACAGGCTGGCAGACGACAGTTCTCCTCCGGCCGGAGACACCGTGCGAGTTCCCTTCGAAGTGAAGCGGTTCCGAGCCGCCAAATTCGACACAGACACTCTGGGCATCACCCCTTTTACAGGGTTCGTCCGGGTTGTCTCCTTCGCTCCGGTCACGGCCACTGCCAGTTACCGGGTCCTCGGATCTGACGGCCTGATCCAAGCTCAAGCGGGGATAGCAGGGGATGAAGGAAAGTCGTTTTGGGTGGCGCCTGCAGAGAAGACCGGTTTTCTGGGAAATGTGGGGCCGGTGCCCTTCGAAGACGAAGTAGAGACCGCCCTGGCAGTTGCCAATCTGTCGGGCGAAGACAACCAAATCTTTGTGACCCTCATAGACGAGAACCGCGAAACCAGTGAAAGCGCCTCGATGACGCTTTTGCCGCGAGGCCAGGAAGCCCGATTTCTAAGCCAACTTTTCGCGCTCGAGGGTCGTAGAGTGGAAGGAACCCTCTGGATCTTCGGTTTCCATCCCGTCGCGGTCACTGTTCTGCAAACGCGTCAAGGGTTGCCTTTGTCCAGCCTCCCGGCTGGGTCGAGCACGCCCTAAGGTGCCTCGCGACACCCCCGGTCGCGGTTCCTGCGCAGCAATCGTGGGCTGCTTCGTCCAGGGTTTGTGACACACCTGGTGTTGGCGGCTCTGTGGTCATCAGTCGGTGTGCCCAGTGCGGTTCTTCCGGCGTCGGCGATAGGCGATCTCGCTGGCCACCCAGGTGACGATCCCCCAGAGAAGTCCCATCAAAACGAAGAAGAGGACGAACTGAAGGACCTCAGAGCGCGAGACCTGAGCCGCGGCGCGGGGGAACTGAAGGATCAGTAGCCAGGTAAGGGGCCCGAAGATCAGCAGCATGATGCCGCCCCAACCCAGCACGCCACGCACCAGGATGAAATGTAGCGCCCCCTTGCGGCGGATCTTCCCCCAACTCGACCAGTCCGTCTTGATCGGGATCAGCTTCCACGACATCATTCAGTCAGTCCCATCTCGCAAGCGGCTTCCATCATGTACATGAATGCCGCAGCCTCGACCGTCATCTCGCCCTCGCCGAAGGAATCGAGCCATCCTTCGATCTCGCCCCAGCGACCCTTGAGGGCATTTTGCAGCTGACGTTTCTCTGCCGCCTTTGCCCGATTCGTGAAGAAACCACGCGAGGAGTCGTCGCCGACTCCCCATTTTTCCGCCATCGGAATCAGATCGGCGAAGGATTCAGGCACGGCCTTCGGGGAGATCTGGATGGACGCCCGGTCCTGCTCGGCCAGTTCGCGCTCCGAAAGGAGTTCGATCTTCTCCACTTTGCGCCTGATCCGCTCCGCGGTCCGGTCCAGGTAGGTCTCCCATTCGCTGAAAAAGTCATGAAAGGAAGAGCTGGTTCCTCTCGCTCGCAGCAACTTCCGGCCTCGGCGGTACGCCTCTTCGGCTTTCTTCTCTTCCCCGAAGTCGCTCAGCGCGGCGGCCAGTGACATCCAGTAGAGCGGTTGAGAAGGCTCTTGTTCCGCTGCCCGCCGATAAAAGCCGGCCGCCTCCGCTGGCTCGAGAAGAAGGTGCAGGAGGAAACCAAGCAGCGCCGAGTATCGGGCATTCCGGGGAGCCAGCTTCACCGCTTCGCGGAGCGGTCTCTCCGCCTCCCGCAGAGAGCCGGGCCAGGAGCGCGGTCCTTGATTGAGCACGTCGGGACGCGACTCGGTCCAGAACTGAATGGTGATCACCCCGAGCTGAAAATAGCGTTTCGACCGTTTGGGATGTTGCTCGATCCGAGAGCGATAGACGTCGAGAACCCGCTCTCGTTCCAGGTAGCGGTGATAGTCCCAGTAGACGAACTGTTCGGGAGTCAGGATCTTCTCCCGATCGATGGTGCGGTAGTTGGAATAGGCCGAGAAATGGTGGGAATCGGGCCAGGAGGCCCGCAGGATCAGATAGTCGCCGGCGTGGATCAGTCCTTTGCCCGGCAATTCCCAGACGGAGTACTCGGCGTCGTAAATTTCAAAGTTCCCCAGGAACAAAAGGGGTACATGCACCCGGTCCGCGCCACTCAGTTCCGACTCCGAGGCAAAACCCCACATGTCGAAATGACGCTGCAAGTCGGCCAGCAGCTCCGGGTTCCGCGGTTCCGGTTCGGACCGGCGTTTGAGCTGGATCGGGAAGGAGGCCAGGTCGGGATACCATTGCGGAAGTTCCAGATTCATGCTCGCTTCTCCAGGCAATAGGATCATAACGAAGGACGGGTCCCGGCGAGGTGATGAGCATGACAGCGTTCATCCGGTTGCGTTCATCCCCAAATCGACCCGGCGATAGCCCCGATTGATGACACAGAGCCGGGAGCACAGCGACCGGTGAGCAGTCTTCGGCGTTCAAGGGGAAAGGGGACGGGAAACAGCGATCGGCGCGGCGCTCTCGATTCCTTGATTCGGAGTGCCGCTTGCTGACGCGCGCGGCGCAGTACCGGACGCCGGAAAGTGCGAGAAAACTGAGCAGCGCACGTGAGTAAGATGAACGGTCTCAGGGTTCAATGGATCGCTCGGCGCCGATCAGCTCCGCACCGCCATCCAATCCGTCTCGAGAGACGACACCGAGCGGTCGAACACGGCGGGTGGTTGCGGTCGAGCGAGGAGTTTCGGGCCGGGGGAATGTGTTCTTTTCTACACAATTCGCCGCCAAATATCCATAATGCAACGCAGGGTTCACAAAGGAAGAGCGCAGAGGGACGCAGAGTCAACCCGGCCAACTCCCGGTTCG
>JBFGHF010000613.1:0-3076 GCA_041578355.1 Acidobacteriota bacterium | reverse complement strand
GCTGGTTCCTGACCTGGTTCAACTCGAGCCCCACCAGGAAGGAGAGTGATTCGCCGATGTTCCAACGGTCTTCCAGCCCGGCACTGAGGACCCGTGCGGCCGAGGCCGGCTCCAAACCCTCCGGCTGGTTGGAAAGACCCGACTCGGGGTAGTTGGCTTGCCCGAGGCTGATTCGTCCGTATCCAAAAAAGAAGCGCAATGAATGGTTCGTGGCGAGCGGATAATCGAGGATGTTCTTGATCCGCCAGGAACTGTTGGTTCCCGAGTGGATCTGCCCCGCGACCAGGTAGTCACCACTCCCCAGCAGGGAGTCCTGAAGCGCGAAGGTTGTCGTGGTGCCGGTCAAATCGCTTCCCGGGAAGCCGAAGCTGTCCTCACCCAAGCCGGTGTCCGTCACCACCTGCAAGGCTGCCTTCTCGAAGAAATAGCCCGTATCTTCCGTCACCTGAGGGGCGCTTCGAAAGATCATGCGCCTCCCGTTGGCGGACCGAAGCAGCGTCTTGATACCGACGTTGTCTTGGTCACCCCCCAAGGTCAGGAGTTGCTGCAGGACCAGCTTGACGGAAACCGTCTCGCCCGGCTCGATTTCGACGAGCCGGCCGCGGGGGGTTTCGTACAGAGAACTGGTGACAGCGAGTTCGTAGATTCCTGCCCGCACGTTTCGAAACAGCACGCGACCCGCGGCATCCGTTCGAGTGAGTACCGGCAGAGCCTCGCGGGCGCTCCTTGCGACGAGGGAAATCAGAAGGTCGGGCAAGGGGTTGCCGGCAGCGTCGCGAACCTCGCCGCTCACGTGTCCCGTGGACGGAGTACCCGAGAGCGCGGCACACGAGCCCATGAGCACAATGATGCCGATGGCGGATTTCAGGGAATGGAGACTCTTGCTCATAAATTTGGTCGGCGGTCCAGCCGCCTCTTATTCTAGTTGCAATAGACGGAGAGCGTCAACTCGGGGTTCACGCGGGCTGTCCCCTTCCGAACAGCCGGCTCGAACCCTGACTCAGCCTGCATTTTCGCTACGCCTTCGCGCGACTCCCCTGTCGAGCCTCCCCGGCCGCCCGACTCAAGGCCCGTCCAAGCCCAGGTCTTTCCCGTCCAGGCCGGCCGGGGGCGCGACGCCCAGCACCTGCAACAAACTGGGAACGAAGTCGACGAGAGCGACCGGCCCTGAGTCGGAGAGGCGTCGACTGCAGAGAAAAACACCGGGAGTGAGCGGCGCGGCAGAGCTGGAATGGTCCCCACTCCACTTGCGCAGATTCGCCACCAGGACGTTTTCAGCGACCATGCCCAGGGAGGACTGCCAGGAGACACGGTAACCCGGGTGCAGGCCGACGATGAGGTCGGGCCCTCGATCCGGCGCGGCTTCTCCACGATCCGCCCGCGCCACGACCCGGGCCACGACGGCTTCGCCGGTGTCGGGATCACGGTAATCCATCAGCTCGCGCCGGAGTTTTTCCACCAACTCCCGGTAATCCTCGCCGGGCTCTACCAGACCCTGCGGCTCCCGTCCCATCAGATTGACGTAGATGCTCGAAAAGCCCACCGCGAAAGCCTCCGTCTTTCCCCAGTCGATGGCATCTGTACTGACCTGCCCAGTAAACAGCTCCTGCCAGCCGTCGGGCTCCTCCCGGGTGGCCCTCTGGGAGCCGCGAAGGTAACCATGGTCTCTCAACCAGGCGTTGGGGTTGAAGTCCTTCTGCCAGCTGTGGAATCCGTGGTCGGACACCACGAGCAAGACATCCTGGGGCTGCAGCCGGGCCCGAACTTCTCCCACCAGTGCGTCCACCCTTCGGTACACCTGGGCCAACTTCCCCTCCAGCAGGTTCGCAACCCTGGTGTCGTAGCGGGGATGCTGAGGATCGAGAGATCGGAAGAGCAGATGGGCGGCCGCATCCGGGGCGTCGAAGAAGGCCGAAACGACGGTTGTGTCGCCTGCTTCCAGCTCCGCCAGCAGGACCTTCGACCAGAACTCGGTTTCCCGATTCAGGTGCTGCAAGAAGGTCTCTTCGTCGAGGCGCTCGAGGTCCACGGCCCAGAGCTGCGCAGAAGCGCCCGGCGTTTCGAACCGGCCAAAGCGATCCGCCAGTCCTCTCGAGTAGCCCTCTGGAGACGAGAGTTGAAACGGGGGATCAGCCGGGTCAGGCGAGAGGGGGGTCAAGTAGAGGCGCAGCTCCGGAAAGGTCTCCAGCACAAAGAAGCGTCCCACGGCCTGGTAAGGCCTCCACTCTTCGGATGGGAATTCGAATCGGAACCAGTCGCTCCAGGACGATTCGGCCACGTTCTCCACTTGACCCTGCACACGGATGCTCAGGCCGGTGTGATCTGAGTCGAGTTCGAACTCAACGGGCACCGTGCTGTAGGCACCCTCGACGGGTGGGCCCTCGATCGAGGCCTGGGCCTTGCCGTCTTCCAGGTCGAGCTCGACTTGGACCTCCCCCCAATCGGCGTCCAGGAGATCCCAGGAGGAGAGGTCGCTGGCCAGGTAGGTGTGCGTTCCCCAGGTTTGGCGAATATCGGGGACGCCCAGACCGGCGAGCGTCCGCCCGTGGGTCAGCGGATGGGGAGGGAGCGCCAGCGGGGCGCGCAGATTGAGGGTGGTGATGCGGGCAACATCGAGAGTCTTCCAGTACGGCTCAGCGGCCACACTCGGCTGTGGGCGCAGCCCGCGTAGGGGAACCATCCCGAACAAAGCCCAGGGCGCCTCCAAACGGCCGTAGGCCGGCATCGGAGCGTAGGTTCCGGATGAGCGTGAGATCGAATCGAAGAGGCCGTGGCGGTCCGGCCACCGGCCCGTGGTGAAGCTGGCCCAGGCGACTCCGGACTGAGGAGGGTCGGACGTCTGGAACTCCCGGAACGTCCCTTCTGCTGCCAGGGCTTTCAAATGCGGCAATTCGTCCAGCCATTGTCGCAAGAGTGCCGGATCCAAGCCGTCCACCCCCAGGACGACGACCCGAAAACCGGGAGACGACTGGGGTGGCGGCGACCCGCATCCCGCCGTTAGCCCAGCCAAGAGTGCCAACGTTCCGCCCAACAGAAACCCCCGGGTCAGCATGGTTGCCGATTATATCGCGTCGAT
>JBFGHF010000612.1:0-3078 GCA_041578355.1 Acidobacteriota bacterium | reverse complement strand
TCGATCTCGGCGGCCGCTTCGCCCGGGTCGGCAGGAGCTTCGAGCCGGGTTGCTTGCAGGGGGAGGGGCCGCAGCCAATTGAACTGGTGGTAGAAGTAGCGATCCAGGGCTTCGTCCTTGCTCCGCTCCTCTGTGACACTGGCCAGAAATTGGGGAATGGCGAGCAACTCTGCTTTTTCAGCCTGTCGCCCCAGGCTCTGAAGGTAGAAGTCGCGCGTCACCTGCTTCGAGAGCTCCCCGAAGTTGCGAAAAAGCCGCTCGGCCGGCAGTTCGTCCACGATGCCGGCATCGGGACCCCCAAAGATACCGGGACTCTGGTCTTTTTGCGCGGCCGCGATGCGATCTCGATCCGCCGGATGGGTATCCAACCATCCGGTCTCTCTTTTTTCGATACCGCTCTTCAGCCGTTCGCTTGCCTCTTCCGTGATCACTTGCTTGTGACAATGCACAACCAGCTGCGGATAATCTTCGGCCAGCCGTGATTCCGGCCAGGAAGACTGCAGATGCCCCAACGCGATCTGGCCCGCAACGTTGAGCTCATTGAGCCGGTAGGTGGTGTCGACGGCGGCCTTCGCTCCCGCCAAGCGGATTTCGTGCCGGTCGGCATCGTATTCCATCTGGCGCAACAAAAGGCAGCTGATGGCCTGTCCCACCCACATCAAGCACCAGAGTATTCTCCGCGTCAGCCAGACGAAGAAGCGCGCCAGATAGAGGATCGCGCTGGTCCAGCCGCCGGCGCTCCTGGACTGCCGCTCGAGGCTCTGATCCCAGGTGTCCCGTTCATAGACGACGCGATGAAACCAGAAACTGACGGCCCGGATGATGAAGCTGAAACCCATTCCGGCGCGCTGAGTGAAATGGCCGAATTCGTGCGCCATCACCCCCGAGAATTGGCGGACCGTCAAGCCGCTGGCCAAAGGGAGCCCGATGGTCAGGGTCAGGTCGTTGCCCAGCAGGCTGCGCCAGCCTCGGTGCAGCTGAGCCGAGGCGTTGATCTGATGATCGACCTGGATCTGCGAAGGACGGGGCGAGGAGACGGCGTCGCAGATCTTCTCCACGTAGCGGAAGAGAAGGGGGTGCTGCGCCGGGGTCAGCATCCTCGGCTTTGCGCTCTCGATGCGGGGTGCGAACAAGGGCTTTATCATGAAAAAAATCATGATCAAACCGGCCACCAGGGGACCGAAATAGGCCAGGATCGCGCCTCGAATCGAGACTTCATCGAAAAGGCTCAGGTTGTTGGTCGCATGCCAGAAGACCGCCCATCCTGCAAACACGATGAGGCCGACGTAGATCAACGGGAGCAGCACCATCGCCACCGCCACCAGAATCAGCCAGACTTGGTAGAGGACGGGTTTCCGGATGGGCTCGATGGTTCCTTGCGCCGCGTTCAGGATGCGCTTCTCTTCGGGGTGCAAATCAGCTCCGGGCGGCATCCTCTTTTCCGGGTTTACGGGAGCTTGTCGGTTCATGATCGCGCCCTCCAGAGCGAGACCCGTTTGCCGTTATCGTACTCGGAATCGCCCCCCAGGTCTAACCGCCAATCCAGGCCCCGGCTGGATGTTCTTCAATTGACGGCCGTCGGCAGGCGCCGGCGAAGGACGCTTAATTGGTGGAGAAACGAAGGCTGAATTCGGCGCCGGGCCGGCGGTTGGCCACGTCGACGTGGGCACCCATCGCGTCGGCCAGCATCTTCACGAGCGCCAAGCCGATTCCCGTTCCGCGGGTGGTTCGAGTCATCTCGTCATCGATGCGGTAGAATTTTTCGAAGATCTTTTTGAGCTTCCGTCGTCGGATCCCCGGGCCGAAGTCGCGGACCCGAATATGGCAATCCGGGCCGAGCTGGCTGACCGTCAGGATGATCTTCTTGTTTTCGGCGTCCTTGGAAAACTTGATGGCGTTGTCGATCAGGTTGATCAGGATTTGGGTCAGGGCGTCCCGGTCTACCAGAATCGGCTGCGGCTCCCCTTCCGCCACGGTCGAAATCTCGAAGCCGGCTCGCCTGATCTGACCGCCGAGGCGCTCGCTGATCCCTCTGACGAATTCAACCGGATCCTGGGTTTTGAGGTCGATTCTCCATTCCTTGCGCTCCAGTTCGGCCAAGGTCAAGACGTTCTGGATCAATCGGCTGAGGCGCTCGCTTTCATCGTGGATGTGCTGGTAGTAGCGCTCTTTTTTCTCCTCCTCCACCCAGCCCTCGGTGAGCATTTCCCCGTACATGCGGATCGCGGTGAGCGGGGTTTTCAGTTCATGACTCACCGCCGAGACGAAATCGCTCTTTTTCTGAGACAGCTCCATCTGGGTGGCCGTCAGTCGATAGATTCCCAGCAGCCCTCCGACGAAAAGCAGCGAAAGAAAGACAGCCAGGAAGTTCACCACCTGATAACCCGGTGTCTCCGGCAGCTCGGCGACCGTGATGGCCAGATGAAAATCGCTCAGCGGATGGGGCAGCGAGGCGCCATGTAGAAGCAAAGGACGCCCCGCGCCGCTCTGGGCGGGCGGAGTCACCAGGTCACCTTGATAAAAGAGCAGGTGGGAAGCCGTCGGGGGGAGTGCAGAGTTGCCCAAGGCGGGATTCAAGTGGGCTTTCAGGAACTCGTCCAGCCCGGCCACGAAACCTTGAATGTAGCGCCGGTCCTGCGACCAGACCTTGCGGTAGAAGACCAGCCATTCTCCGTCGATGAGTTTGCTTTGGAAGGGATCCACCTCGGCCGTGACCTCGAAGTCCGGAAGCGAGTCCTCTTCCTCCCGCTCTGCAGCCCTCTTTTCCGGTTCCCGATCGGCGTCCGACCGGTTGCGCCGGGAAGAAGGAGCGGCGGCCTCCAGCGTCTGGTCTCGTTGCTCGGAAGAGGCGCCCTCGTAGCGGGACTCGAAGACCTTGGCCTGGGCAGGGGAGGCTTTCTGGACTTGGGGCTCGGAGCCTTCAACCCCTTGCCGCTCCTCTCTGTCGAGACCCGACAGGTAATCCAGAACGCTCCTCGATTCGCTGTCCTCGTAAGCCTCTTCAAGGCTCAGATCGGCATTCCTCGTGAGGTTCTGTTTGAGTTTGGAAAGCGCGTCCTCCTGAGAAGCTCGCGCTTC
>JBFGHF010000611.1:0-3085 GCA_041578355.1 Acidobacteriota bacterium | reverse complement strand
GTTCGCTTGCCCAAGACCACGGGCTAAAGTCGGGGACCGGCCTGCATTCCCCCAAGGCAGGCCGCTTCCCCGAGCGGCGCCGGAGAGCATCCCAAACCCTACTCCCCATCGACGCCTCCTCTCCGGCGCCCGCCTCGCCTCCGTGCCCGATTCCGATCTTCCCTTCGAAAAAACTTCTTCCGGGCGAGATCCCGGACCTCGGCAACCCGAACCTTCCGGCTGGGTGTTTCGTAAGCTGAAACGGAGATTGACGGCACGGCCGTCGTTCTTTGGAGGCGCCTATGGACCCCCTTTTCCGAGACCTCAAATACGCCGTCCGATCGTTGTTTCGCCGACCTCTCTTCGCGGCGGTTTCCGTGGCCACCCTGGCCCTGGCGATCGGAGCCAACGGCGCCCTCTTCAGTCTGGTCGATGCTGTCCTGCTCAAGCCGCTTCCCTTTGAGGAGCCGGATCGAATCGTCCAGATCTGGGACTCTTCTCCCGACACCGCTCTGGGGGAGAAGTCGCGCGTGTCTTCCTTCAATTACCACCACAGGCCGATGTCTTCGAGGCCATGGCGCTCTACGGCTCGGACACCTTCTCGCTGGTGAGTCGAGGCAATGCGATTCAGGTGTCGGGCACGGGCGTGTCGGAGGATTACTTCAGGGTCCTCGGGGTTCGGGCGCTGCGCGGCAGAGTGATCTCGGGACAGGATTTTAGGGGCCAGGCCGACCCCGTGGCGGTGATCAGCCACTCCCTCTGGGTGAACTCCTTCGCGGCGGATCCCGATCTGGTGGGAAGAGCGGTCAAACTCGGCGAACGGCATTACACAGTGGTGGGGGTTCTGCCGCCTCAGATCATGCCCGTCGTCGCCCAACTGGGGGGCCGCGTGAGATTCTCCCGAGGCGAACACATCTGGGTGGCCATGAACCCGGTGCCCAATCGGCTCAGCAACTTCGTCTATGGAGTCCTGGCCCGCGTCGCGGCGGGGAGGGAGACGGCGGAGGCGAGTCAACAGATGGAACTGGTGGCACGCCGGCTCGAGGTCGAGTTCCCGGAAAGCAACCGGGGCTTGGGGGTCAGAGTCGTCCCTCTGCTGGACGAAGCGGTGGGTGTGACGCGCCGCCCTCTGCTCATCCTGCTGGGTGCAGTGGGGCTCGTCCTGCTCATCGCCTGTGTCAACGTCGTCAATCTCACACTGGTGCGGGCCGACGCAAGGTCCCGTGAAGTGGCCGTCCGGGTCAGTCTGGGCGCCAAGCGCCGGACCCTGATCCGGCAGTTCGTCGTGGAGGGCTGTCTGCTTTCCTTGATGGGCGCCGCACTGGGCCTGCTCTTGGCCCTGGGCATGATCCAGCTTCTTCCTTTGCTCGCTCCCCAGGAGGTCCCCCGGTTGAATGAAGCGACCGTCGACTTCCGAGTCGCGGGCGTCACCCTGCTGGCGGCGTTGCTGGCCGGGCTCGTCTTCGGACTCTTCCCCGCCCTCAAAGCGTCGCGCATCGATCTCCAGAGTCAATTGAGAGAAGGCCGCGAGCTTCTGGGAGGGGGAGTCCCGACGTTGCGACGGTTCCTACTGATCGGAGAGGTCGCCCTGGCCGTGGTGTTGGTGACCGGATCGATGCTTCTCATCAAGAGTTTCGGTCGCATACTCGACATCGACGTGGGCTTTGCGCCCGAGTCGGAGGTGTTGACACTCGACCTGATCCATCATCCGCAGCGCTATCCCGATCTCGACCAGCTTATCGGCTTTTACGAGAGGCTCTTTGCCGAGCTTCGAGGCCTTCCCGGCGTCGAGTCGGTCGCCGCCAGCTACGATCCGCCGCTTCAAACCAATTGGATCGGGGCCTTCCGGATCGAGGACGAACCCCCTCCTCCGCCGCACCTATCCTGGACAGCTCACTTCCGAACCGTGACCGACGGCTACTTCGAAACCCTCAATATTCCGTTGGTCTCGGGCAGGCTGTTCCGGGCAGGGGACGCCACCGATTCCCGGCCCGGGGCCGTCGTCATCAACCAGTCGTTCGCCGCTGCTTTCTTCCCCGACAAGGAGCCGCTGGGAAGAAGATTGAACATCTACACGACCCAATGGCTCTGGGGCGATGCGATCCCGCGGACCTTTCAGATCGTGGGCGTTGTGAAAGACGTCCGCTTCACCGGGATTCAGAGCACCCCAGTACCCGCTTACTACATTCCCTTCCGGCAGACTCCTCAGCATCAAATGACCGTTCTCGTCAAGACGCGCAGCGCTGCGGATACCTTGATCGGAGCCATTCGAGCCAGGCTCAATGAGATCGACCCCGAGCAGCCTTTGGCGGCCACCTCCACGGTCTCCAGGGACTTGGCGGGCGCCGTCTCCCAACCCAGGTTCAGCATGACCATCTTTTCGGGGTTTGCCCTCGCCGCCTTGTTGCTGGCTCTGGTCGGCCTCTGGGGGCTGGTCTCGGAAATCGTGCGACGCAGCTATCACGAAATCGGCATCCGCATGGCCATCGGCGCGGATGCAACACGAATCTTCCGCTGGACGATCCGAAAGAGCCTCGGACCGGTCCTGATCGGCGTCCCTGTAGGCATGGCCGGAGCCGCGGCGGGCGCGCGAATGTTGCGTTCCATTCTCTACGAGACGAGTCCGCTCGACCCGACTGTATTTGCAGCGGTTCCTCTGACCCTGCTGGCGCTCGCGGCCCTCTGTTGCTCCCTGCCCGCACTTCGAGCGGCCCGGACCGATCCGGCCTCGGTGCTCCGCAGCGAGTAGGACTTGTGCTCAAGGCTGAGGGGCGACTGCGGCATCGCTCCTTCGATTCGCCCCGTACCGCGGGCATCCTTCCGGCCCGGGGCTTGGGCGCGTCGAGCCGGAGGGGCTTGAAGCCGTGCTACCTTGTCACCGGGGGGTGAGGAGAGTCGCAACGCCAACCCGAAGACTGGTCCTTGAATTCGTGAAGATTCGGTGAAACGGAGTGCTCATGCAATTCCAACTGCAAAAGTCCATACAGATCCTGCAGCGCACCCCCGCCACACTGCGAGCACTCCTTTCGGGACTCTCGGAAGAGTGGGTCGCCGGCAACGAGGGCCCGGAGACATTCAGCCCCTTCGACGTGGTGGGCCACCTGAT
>JBFGHF010000610.1:0-3092 GCA_041578355.1 Acidobacteriota bacterium | reverse complement strand
CGCCCTGCTCGAAAGAGCTTTTCGGATCGCCCGGCGCGCTTACTCGCGTCTGGTTCCCCTGGTCAAAGCGGGCTCTTCGGAACTGGAGACGGCAGGGTGGCTGGAACTGGAGCTGCGCAAACTGGGTGGCGAGGGAACCGCCTTCGACACCATCGTCGCTTCCGGGCCGCGATCTTCCCTGCCCCACGGAGCGGCCACGGAGCGGCGCATCGACCATGGCGAAATCGTACTCATCGATTTCGGAGTGCGCTATCGCGGCTACCACTCCGACATGACCCGGGTCGTCTGCACGGGTCAGAAGCCCGAGATCTACGAAATCGTCGAAACTGCTCAGCAAGAGGCTCTCGACGCGATCCGTCCCGGGGCGAGCAGCCTGGAGGTCGACCGCGCAGCTCGCGAGGTGATCGAGAAAGCAGGCTACGGAGACTGTTTCGGTCACGGCACCGGCCACGGGCTGGGTCTGGAAATCCATGAGGGTCCCAGAATCTCTCCCCGCTTCGACGAAACTCTGCAGCCGGGAATGGTCTTCACCGTGGAACCGGGCATCTACCTGCCGGGCCGCTACGGGGTCCGCCTTGAAGATGCCGTGCTGGTGACGGAAAAGGGTTGCCGCTTGCTCTCGCGCTGACGCAGTCGTTTGTACGCATTCGGCAGGACGCAGCACGCAGTCTGCTGTGTTCGGTCTCAACCGCTGTCAGTCTTCTTGGTAGACTGCGGTCATGAGCCGAAAAGCGCCCGACGAGAAGTCCGTCGAAGAATCACACACCACCATGACCGAGTTGGTGCTCCCCAACGACGCCAACATCCACGGCAATATTCTCGGCGGCCGCGTGATGCACCTGATCGACCTTGCCGGGGCCATGGCGGCCTACCGTTTCTGCAGGCAGCCGGTCGTCACCGTTTCGGTCGACTCTCTGGTTTTCCTTCATCCCATCCGGGTGGGCCATCTCGTTTTGCTGGAGGCGATCGTCACCCGATCGTTCACGACCTCTCTGGAGGTGCGGGTCGAGGTCCGGTCGGAAGAGCCGCTGACGGGCGAACAGACTCGCACCGCCACCGCCTTTTTGACTTTCGTGGCCTTGGATGACAAAGGCAGGCCCGTCGCGGTGCCGCGCTCGCGTCCCGCCACGGAAAAGCAGTTCGAGTTCCACGAGGGAGCGCTGGAGCGGCGTCGAAGAAGGCTCGAGGAAGCTCGAGCGGCGTCCAGGTGAATGCGTCGGAGCGGCGCAAGGGCCCGCCTTCGCCGTCACCAAGGGAGCGCAGAGATTCGTCATCCGCGTGGTCGAGGTGGATTTTTGTCGGTTTTCCCACAACAATGCGACGACACTCACAACTTGGCAGCCATCCTTGTCTTCCAATTAGGCGGGTAATGGTAATGCGGCCCCGCCCGAAGGCCGATAAGCGGCTTGAGGGAAGGGGTCAACATCGTCACTCGGTTGTGCTATCTTCGGGATTGAGCGGTGTTCGACTCGAATCAAGTACCACAGAATCATCCCCTGCGACGGCTCTTTCGGACCCTGGCGGACCGGGCATTGACGCAGTCCTCGCTGACCGACAGAGACATCCTGCTCTACCTCAGTGACCTGCTTCTCGATTTCACCCACACCGAAAGGCTGTACCAACGCGACCACCAGGGAAAAAGGTTGAGCTATCTGGTGGACATGTGGGCCTTCGCCGAAGAGGCTCCCCGCGGTCAACGGAAAAAGCACTTCAAGTACATCGGCGATTACTCTCTGTTCGTACTGGGTTGGTTTCCCGAAAGCCTCAATCGCCCCAAGGCGCCCGTGCCCGAATCCTATTACACCGACAACGGACGTCGTGGATATCTCGCAGCCAGCGAACTGGAGCGGGATAGCGAGCACACGGCAACCTACCGGAAACTGGCCGACAAGTTCGAACGTTGCGTGCTCTCCTTGAATTGGATCCGCGAATACACAACCGACCCTTTCTACCAATACATGCTGCGCCAGTACGACTTGATGTAGAGCGGCTTCGCGGCCGACCAGTTTCGGCCGATCGCCGCCCCCTGATCTCTCCGCCGCTGAGCGCTTGCAAAAAGAGGCAGACTTCTCGGAATGCTTCAACCATGAAGCGGTTCGGCGGAGCGGCTCTGGCTGGCCGGCAGCGAAGGCCCCCTTTCCAAACGCGCTCCAGCCCTTCAGAATGCTTCGACCATGAAGCGGTTCGGCGGCGCGGATCTGGCTTGTCTGAGCACGGTCATCATCTGGGGCTGCAATCTATCCATCATCAAGCACGCGCTGGAAGACTTCTCGCCGCTGAGCTTCAACGCCGTCCGCCTGGTCCTGGCTTCCGGGTTGTTGTTGGCCATCGCGCCTCTGCTGGGACAGCTACCCCTTCTCGGGCTGCGCGCTCGCTTGCCGGGTTTGATCCTGTTCGGCATCTTGGGCAACAGCGTCTACCAACTCCTCTTCATCTTTTCACTGCAGATGACGAAGGCGGGCAACGTCGCCATCCTGATGGCGTCCACCCCTGTCTTTACGGCGTTGATCAGCCGGAAGGTCGGCCACGAACGGCTAAGCAGGATCGTCTGGCTGGGGATCGGCGTTTCGCTGGGAGGAGCGGTTCTGCTCATTTACGAAAGCCTCGAAATGGGATTCGGCTCCTCGGATCTGCTGGGCAATTTGATGATCCTGGGCAGTTCGATCTGTTGGGCTTCCTACACGGTCTTCGCACGCCAAACGATGGCCGAGCTCCCCCCTCTCGGATTCACCGCAATCACGCTTGCCATCGGCAGTCTGGGTTTTCTGGCCGTCTCCATCCCGTCTTTGACAACCCAGTCGTGGATCGACGTCGCGGCCCTCAGCTACCTCGAGTTGGTGGTTTCGACCGTCTTCGGCCTTGCCCTAGCCTACAGTCTTTGGTTTTTCGGAGTCAGCCGTCTGGGTAGCACACGCACCACGGTGTACAGCAACCTGATCCCCTTCGTGGGCGTCTTGGTGGCCTGGTGGTTTCTGGGGGAAGCCGTGACGCTGCTCCAGTTGTTGGGGGGCGGAGCAATTCTGACCGGAATCTATTTGACGAGGTTGTAGTTTTCCGGGTTCCGGACCCAGCGCGCCCGGATGCCGGCAAGG
>JBFGHF010000609.1:0-3092 GCA_041578355.1 Acidobacteriota bacterium | reverse complement strand
CCCCCGATCCCCCCGATCCTCCTCGCATGGTATGTTTAACTTTCCGCGATCTGAGTCGAAAGTGATATCGAATGACGGAAGAGTCCTCGCTCAAGAAGGTAATCGTTCGAAAGCGGGACGGCGGCGTCGTCGCGGGCTTCACTTCCTCCGGGGATCTTCAGCCCACCACGACCATCATTGCTCGTGACGGAAAGGAACAGAAGTTCGCCTTGAGCGATCTCAAAGCGCTTTTCTTCGTGCGCGATTTCGAGGGAGATCCCAAGTACGAAGAGATTCGCTTCCTGACCAGGAAAGAACCCAGTACCGCCGTCTGGGTTCGACTGACCATGTTCGACGGGGAGATTCTGGAAGGTCGGATCGAAAACGACCTCGAAGTACTGACCGCCGAGGGCCTCTTCTTGTGGCCTTCAGACGGGGCGTCGAACAATGAGTACGCCTACATCCCCAAGTCTGCGGTGAAAGATTTCCAGATTCTCTCCGCGGATTGAACAAACGCCGTCGATCGGTTCCGCGGCGCTTCCGACGCCTCGCGACGAAACCTGATAAATAATGCGGGCTAAGACGCCTCGGATGCCGCCGGGTAGAGATGGACATCGCGTTGCGGGAAGGGAATCGAGATCCCGTTTTTGTCGAAGCTCTTCTTGATTCGCTCCGTTAGATTCAAGGACACCGCCAGATAGTCTTGCTGAGCCACCCAGGGGCGTACGAATAGATCGACCGAACTGTCGCCCAGGTTGCCGACAGCGACCAGGGGTGCGGGTTGCTCGAGCACCCTCTGGTCGCTCTGCAACTCTTGCCGGATCAACTCCATAGCCCGGTCGATGTCGTCTTCGTAGCCGATCCCGAAGACCATATCGATACGCCTTTGCGGGTTGCGGGTGAAATTTCGGATCTCGCGGCCCCAGACGCTGGAATTGGGGACGGCGACATAGACGTTGTCCGGTGTGTGGCCGCAGGTCATCATCAGGCCCAGCTCGTCGATCACCATTCTGGTGCCGCCGATTTCGGCCGTTTCACCGACCTCGAAGGGCCTGAAAGTCAACAACATCAAGCCCGCAGCGACGTTTGAGAGAGCGCCCTGCAAGGCCAAACCGATGGTCAACCCGGCGGCTCCCAGGAGGGCCACCAGGCTCGTGGCTTCGAAACCGAATTGATTCAGGACCACGACCAGGGTCACGGCCAGCACGGCCAGCCGGCCGATCTTGGAAAGCAAAGGAATGATGGTCTTGTCGAAACTCTCTGATTCCTGACAGGCTCGCGTGATTTGGCGGGCCACCCAGCGCGAGGTCAACCACCCTGCGATCAGCACCAATACGGCGCCTACAACCTTGATGCCGTATTGGGTTGCCAGTAAAAGAACCTCTTCGCGAAGCTGCTCCATGTTTTCAAACATCGGGGAACTCCTGTCGTTCAAGAGCCACCAGGCTCGGTCATTATTCATCCCGTTGGGAAGCAGAGAGTTTACCGCACGCCAGGGCCGGCCTGATTCCCCTCAAGCCGAATCGGTAAGGCGATGGGCTCTTCAGATGTGCGATCGACCGGGCCTGACACGTTGACACCGACCTCTTGTTTTCCGGAATGTGGGCAGCAAAAAGCGAAAGCCGACAGTGGCCGAAGCTCTTTAAGGCTAAAATCGGATCCGGACAGGTTTTTGAAAAGAGGAGGGAAAGCAGTTTGCCCGCAGAAATCGAGGAATATGAGGATCTGGAAGTTCACCGTCTCATGCTCCGGGACGAGACGAGGACTCGAGTTTTTCAACACGCCATCTTCTGCCATGTGAATCCGGGGGATGTGGTACTGGACATGGGAGCGGGCACCGGGGTGCTCAGTCTTTTCGCCGCCCAGGCCGGTGCGGGCCGGATTTTCGCCGTGGAACGCACCAAGATGGCCAAGTTCGCGTCTCGCTTGGCGCGTGAAAACGGATTCGAAGACCGCATCGAGGTGATCCAACAGGATATCGAGAAAGTCGGGGAACTCCCCCCGGTCGACGTGATCGTTTCGGAATGGTTGGGAGTTTACGGGGTCAACGAAAATCTGCTCGGCCCCTTGCTGGTCGCCCGCGACCGGTGGCTCAAGCCCGGCGGCAGGATGCTACCGGCCCGAGTCAGCGTTTGGTTGGCGCCGGTCGACAACCAGGAATTGGACGAAGACATGGCCTTCTGGCGCGACTGGCCCTACGACCTCGATCTCAGCCCCGTTGCCGAGAGGTCGGTGGAGGATCTGGCGACCTCGCTGCTTCAAGAGGTTCTGGAGGACGAAGTGCTGGCCGAGCCGCAGCTGGTTTGGGACTTCGACATGCTCGAATTCCCCGCCGAGAAGGCTGCTCAGCCATTGCTGGGGGAAGTGACCTTCCGGATGGACAAGGACTGCTCGATCAATGCCTTGGCGGCTTGGTTCTCGGCCGACTTCGGCAAGGGGATGACACTGAGCAACGCCCCCGGCGCACCGGCGACGCACTGGGGCCAGTTCGTGGCGCCGCTGCGCTTTCCGGTTTCCGCCGCACCCGGTACTCCCGTTCGAGTGCGGTTTTCCTCCGTCCCTGTTCAGAGCGGTTATTCCGACACGGCTTGGTCTGTGCAAGTCGGTTCCAGACCCTGGCTCCATCACGACACCAGCGCCGTTCGGGAATAGCCGACGTCAAGTCGGTCAGGCCGCGGCGCAGCCGGGCCTAAACAGAGAAGGCGTTTTTGAGCCGACCCTCAATCCTGCGTTGGAAAGGCGCGCTCGGTCGCGATCACACGGTATTTCTGCAGGATCTCGAAAACCCTGCGCAAGGGAATCGCTTCGACGGAATGGCCGTCGCGGCCCTCGACCGTAGTCGCCATCAGCAACGAATTGTAAATGGCTTCTTCCGTTGCTTCCCGGACCGCCTGGAAAAGAGGCGATGTGTCGCGATTGCGGAGCGTTCTGGCGTCGAGCCCCCCCTCTACCGATTCGATCAGGCGCAGCTGGGGCGCCGTTGAGAAGGCGATGACGTAATCGCCGCTGCCGCTGGTCGAGGTGCCGCCCGTGGCCCCCAGGCCCAGCATGGCGCGCTTGGCGAGTCGTTTCAGGTTGCGTGCTTCCAGCGGAGCGTCGGTGGCCACCACGAT
>JBFGHF010000608.1:0-3118 GCA_041578355.1 Acidobacteriota bacterium | reverse complement strand
GTCGGCCTGAGCGGTTTTGCCATTCGGGCCACCTTCGGATCCACGATACCGGCAGGCTCGCAGGTGAGCGCCGAGTTTCAAACAGCGGACGGGACTCCGATACGCATCCGGCTGTTCGACTCTGCTGATCAACTGGTCGGATCTGCGTCCGCCACCGCCTCACCCGGAATCGGAATCTGCCCGGGAAATTCGGGCCCAACTCTTCGGGCCCGTGGAACCGTCACCGCGACAGCCTCCAGTGCGGCGAGCTACGCAATTCTGGATCTGAACGCCTCCACCTGTGGCTTGGTCTTTACCGTAGACGACTTCGAAGTCACGACTCCCGGGTCGCTGCCGTTGCTGGTGAGCGCCGGAGTCAATGGAAGCGGTGGTCCCGGCACGGCCGGAACCCGGCGAATCCATGCCGAATTTGACGTTGCCAACCTTTCCGGTACGATCGACAGCGCGACGGTGGTCTTTACTACCGAGAAGGGAACGACAGATTCGATCCACACGATCTTCTACACCGGCAGCAACCCTGGGGACGGCTTCTTGACGGCCTCGGATTTCGAAGCTCCAGCTGGCGCACTGCCAGGTGTGATGCCAGTGAATAATGCGGATCCTGCGGGCACTGTCGGCACCTACTCGACCGATGTGACCTCGCGGTTGCAGGCGGCCATCGACAACGATTTCAGCTTCTTTCAGGTGCAGGGCCGGGTCGAAGAGGCGCGCTGGCTCAAAGACCCCGCTGCACGGCGAGGCCTGCAAGTCCGAACCACGGCGCCCGGGAATCTGACAGATCCCTGCACGGCGATCAGCGGTCCGCCCGCGACCATCGGCGGTCCGCCTCCGGGTCCCTGCAGCCCGCAGCTGATCGTGACCACCGGCAGCCAGTCGTTCAAAGTCCTGACCCTGCCTTTCAATGGAACCCTGAAAGACGGGGCCACGGCTCTCAGCTGCACCTTCGTCTCGGATCCTCGGATCACCAACAAATGTGCGACGCCGATTTCGATTTCGAGCAACAATCTGACCTACACGCCCAACTTGGGCTTTCAGGGCAATGACGGCTTTCAGTTCCAGGCCCTGCAGGGAGCTGCCACCGCAATCGGCAATATCGGGATCACCGTTTTGGGGAGCTGTGCAGACAACGTAAGTTTCTGCGACAACGGCCGGCCCTAAGCGCCCGCCGCCCCTCTTCGGACAAAAAAAGGTCGGCTCATTTTTCGAGCCGGCCTTTTTTCATGAGTGCCAAACACGGAACCGAAAAGGAAATCCGGCCTTCGCCAAATTCCTTCGACATTGGTCCTGTCGGTTATTAAAGCTTTAGCGAAGGCGGTTAGCCTGCTGGTGATTACGTCGCAGCGTCCCGACTGGTCAACGGCCAAATCCGCAGAATCAATCAATGAATGCGAAAAGGCGCTCCCGAAAAGAAAAAGCCAGCTCGGCGTGTGCCGAACCGGCTTTTTTTGGCGAGTATCGGGGTGAGGTCTCAGTTGATCGGGCCGCCTCCGGGCTCGCCGGGATCGATGTGACGGCGATTGCGGCCGTCGGGGCAGGAGGCCAGGTAGGGGAAGGCGTCCCGATAGGGAGCGTCGTTGACGTTTACGCCGTCACCCAGACGGTCGTTGACTCCTTCGGCGTAACCATCGAAGGGCGCGGCCAGGACGCCGCCGATGCCGACCCGCAAGACGATGTCGACCACGTCATCCTGCAGGCGCCGCCCGTTGGGATAGCCGGCCGCGTCGCCGCCGATCAAGCCGAGACGATTGATGGCGCCCGGCGGAGTGGCCGGGACCCCGGTGTTGAGTCGCAACAGGTCGGCTACCGGCCCCGGAGGAGACCCCTCGGCCGCGATGGGGGGGACGTATTGCACCAGGGGCAACAGGTCGACCCTGGGCGCGTCGGGAATCGCCAGAGCGCCGCCGTAGAGCGCTTCCACGATCCGCGCGATGGGCGGATCCAGGAAGAAATCGGCGAACTGGGCGTCATTGCGCGGAAAGTCGGTGCTGAACTTGTCTTTGGAGCCGATCCCGATGATCAGCTCGTTGATCAGGGGGTTGCCCATCCGCTGAATCTGCACGAAGTCGTTGCGGGAAGCCCTGGCTGCGAAAGGCGAGACGAAGCGGCTGCCGGGCCTGCGCACGGTGACTCGAGGCCGCGAAGTCGTGGCCCATACCCCGATCGTGGCGTTGGGGTTGCTGGCGCGCTCGACCTTGCCCGTCCGGGTCAGCATCTCGATGGGCACTTCGACGGCGATAGAGTTGACCGCGTATCCCGACACCGTGTCGGAGGCGAAGTTGTCGCGGGTGGTGTCTTCAAAGGCGGTCAACACACCCGGAACTCCCGATCCGAGTTCGCGAAAGTTGGCCGTGTCGAAAGCCGCCCCCAGGTCGATCCAGAAGGGATCGTCGACGGTGCCCGCGAATACCCGGATGCCGTCTCCCAGGTCGTAAGTGCCCGCGTCGTAGAGGGCGTCATAGTCCATGGTGCGGGTGCCGGCGTTGGCCGGGACCGCGTAGAGGGGTGTGGCCGGCACCGTGATCGGGACACGCTCGCCGTCCCGGACCAGCGAGACCGTGTAGGTCTGTCGCAGGTTCAAGCCGGGATTGTCGAAACTGGTGATCTTGGGCGGCACCACCAAGGTGTTGGTTCCCGGTGCGAAGGCCCCGTTGCCCACTCCAGCCGCCGCGGTGTAGACGCCGGGAAGCTGAAACTCGGTTTGAAAGCGGAATTGGAAGGTCACGTCGGGCCGCGCGTCGAAGTTGTTGTCGACCTTGATCTCATAGAGGATCTCCGGGTCGAAGGGAAAGAGCGTCGGACCGTTGGCGGGCTCCAAAAGAGGGTCCACATTCATGATCAAGGTGACATTCTCGGGTGTCTGGCCGGCGGTCTGACCGGGGCCGTAGCTGACGAATGCATAGACATCGGTGATGTCTGCTTTGTGGTCGAACGCAGTGATGGGGGCCTCTCGATGGTTCGCAGCTTGAGCCGCTTGCCAGTTGTAGAAGCCGAGCGAGCCGGCCATGAGAACGACCAGCCCGATCAAAAAACGTTTTTTTCGATTCATGGGTTACTCCAGTTTGATGCGTGAACTTGATTGAATACCCTCGCCGAGCATCGAAACTCGGTTTCACTCATC
>JBFGHF010000607.1:0-3132 GCA_041578355.1 Acidobacteriota bacterium | reverse complement strand
GAAAAAATCCCCTACGCGGTGGTCATTTTCGTGGCAATCGTTCTCGCCGCGACAACCAATTTGATGTCCATTCTCGAAGCCGCAATCGTCGGCACCGCGGCCATGCTCCTGACCGGCGTTTTCCGGTTTCGGGAGGTGTACAACAACCTGCATTGGCAGACGTTGGTGATGCTGGGCTGTTTGATTCCCATGGGGACGGCCATGCAGAAGACCGGCATGGCCGAGTTGATCGCCCACCAGTTGATCTCAAAGCTGGAGTTCATGGGTCCGGTGGCCGTGCTTTCCGGCTTCTACCTGGTGACGACTCTCTTGACATCGGTGATGACCAACAACGCCACGGGCGTGCTCATGGTTCCTATCGCGATTTCGCTGTCCGAGTCGTTGCAATGCGACCTCAAACCCTTCATCTTCGCGTTGATGTTCGCCGCCTCGGCCAGTTTCATGACCCCGATGGGATACCAGACCAACACCTTCGTTTTCGGTGCGGGCGGCTACCGGTTCTCCGATTTCCTGAAAGTGGGGGGGCCGCTCAACCTCCTGTTTTGGATACTCGCGTCACTGCTCATCCCGGTTTTTTGGCCCTTTTGAACTCGGCTTCCGGCCCGGGCGTCTCTGCCCCGTTTCTCTCAGCGAGTCTTTGTTGTCCCGGGGCTGTCCCCGATTCGGACCTGTGCCGATTCAGACCTGTCCCCCGATGTGCCGGATTCAGGCGCCTGTCGGTCGGCGGGATTTCGAAGCTGTGCGCCTTCGAACCGCTCACTTGGGCGTGCCGCTCCCTTACGGTCGCGGCTCAGTTTTTTGTCGGCGGCGAAACTGAGCCGCGCGCGTCAGCAAGCGTCCCGCTCGGTGGCGGTCCGGTAGGGATGGAGATCGAAGGGAGTGCGTGGCCGGACCTGTCCCCAAAGACGGACTGTTCACTCACTTCGTCATGGTTTACCCTAGCGTTCAGTCCGATCGGGATTCGAGGAGGCTAGAAACATGCGTCGTTTACCACTTTTGCTTTTTCTCGTCGCCATGCTCTCGGGGCTGGCTCAAGGCCAGAGAACCGTCAAGCCGGTGCTTCACGGACGTCACTGGGTGGCCATCACCGGAAAGCCCTTGGCAGCCACCGCGGGCGCGATGATCTTCCACAAGGGCGGCAACGCCGTCGACGCGGCCTGCGCCATGCTGGCCGCCACCAGCACGATGTACGACACGCTGGGCTGGGGAGGCGAGACACAGGCGCTGATCTACAACCCGGAGACAAAGAAGGTGATCGGCATCAACGCTCTGGGAGTCGCCCCCAGCGGCGCTACGCCGGACTTTTTCCTCGAAAAAGGACTGCGCTATCCGCCCGCCTACGGACCGCTGGCCGCCGTGACTCCCGGAACCCCTGGGGGGTTGATGGTGATGCTTGCCGAATACGGAAAGCTCTCACTCAAGGAAGTCCTCGAGCCGGCGATGCAGATGGCCGAAGGCTACCCGATCGAAAAATCGCAGGCGGACAACATCGAGCGCAACAAGAAACGGATCAAGGAGTGGCCCTATTCTCGGGCCATGTTGCTCCCCCATCTCGGTGAGGAGCGCGAAGCTCCCCACCCCGGCGAGATCTTCAGACAAGCCGACCTGTTGGGGACACTGCAAAAAATAGTCGACGCGGAAACGGAGGCGCTGGCAGCGGGCATGAGCCGCAAGGACGCGATTTACGCGGCCCACGAGCGCTTTTACAAGGGGGACATTGCCGAGGAATTCGTGCGTGGCTCTCAAGAGCAGGGCGGTCTCCACACGATGGAGGACCTGGCCGGATGGAAGGTCCACATCGAAGAACCCGTGATGACCACCTACAAGGGGATCGAGGTCTACAAACTGACGTCCTGGGTGCAGGGTCCGGTAATGCTTCAGGCCCTCAACATCCTCGAAAACGTCAAAGACCTGAAGGAGATGGGATACAACACCCCACGTTACATCCACGCGCTCTACCAGGCCATGAACCTCGCTTTCGCCGACCGTGACTTCTACTACGGCGACCCTTACTTTCCGCCCGCAGAGCCCCTCGGAGGCCTCCTATCCAAGGAGTATGCAAAAAAGCGGTTCGGGCAGATCGATTGGCACAAGAACGACCCGGCGGCCAAACCCGGCGACCCCTATCCGTTCCAAGGCGAGGAAAATCCCTTCGCCGACTTGCTGGCTGCATGGCCACCCAAGCCGGAGCAGAAAACCGAGGATCTGACCACCGCCCAGCTCTCCGAGTATGAGCGCGATTTCCGGGCCGGAACCACTTCGATTCAAGCTGCCGACAAGGACGGCTGGATCGTTTCCGTGACTCCCAGCGGAGGCTGGATTCCCGCCTGTATCGCCGGAAAGACCGGTATCGGCATGAGCCAGCGGATGCAGAGCTTCGTCCTCGACCCGGGCGAGAATCCCTACAACGTCGTCGCTCCAGGCAAGCGCCCCCGTGCCACGCTGACCCCGGGCCTGGCGATCAAAGAAGGCAAGCCCTTTCTTTCCTTCGCCGTTCAGGGAGGCGACAGCCAAGACCAGAACCTGCTGCAGTTCTTTCTCAACGTCGTCGAGTTCGGGATGAACGTCCAGCAAGCGGCCGAGGCCGCCAACATCAACAGCTATCAACTCTTCGGCTCGTTCGGCGACCACGAATCGACGCCCGGGCGCCTGATGATTCACCAGGATGTGCCGCCCTGGGTGCGGGCCGATCTGGAGAAGATGGGCTACGACCTGGTTGTCCGGCCCCGCACGTCGGGACCCATCAACGCCATCTTCTTCGACTGGCAGCAGGGGACTTTCTGGGGAGGGTCCAGCCACCACGGCGAAGACTACGGAATCGCTTGGTAGAGTCGGCCTCAGCGTCTGAATCGTGACGTCCTGGTTGTGTCCTCAGACAGCACGATCGGTGACACAGCGCGCGACGCGACAGCGAGCGGCAGGCCGGATGGCGACGGATCCGGCCCAGAATCATGATTGCGCCCGCCGCCACTGCTTCCGATCGCTGCTCTGTGGTGTGCAGCGGCCTTGATATCTAGCCGGCACTATTCACCCGCCTTCTGCTGCGGCGCCGTTATCATCCGCGCTGGCTGCGTTGCCCGCCCTCGCCCTCCTCGACGTAGTGCACGACTACGCCTGCGGGGGTCTCGGGCG
>JBFGHF010000606.1:0-3143 GCA_041578355.1 Acidobacteriota bacterium | reverse complement strand
CCCGGAAGTTCTCCGTGGCCTACATGCTGGCCGAAGACGTGGTGCGCTCTTCGGTCAAGGAGGTGACAGAGCGGCGCGACAGCCTCAGCGGCGGTTGGCTGGGTGTTTATCTGGATGACGACCCTGCGGAGATTCGAATCGGAAGGGTGAGCGAGCGGAGCCCGGCCGAACGCGCCGGTTTTCGCTCGGGCGATGTCATCACAGAGATGGAAGGCCAGCGGATTTCGATGCAGGAATTGAAGGCCTGGATCCGCTGGAAGGGCCCCGGGGAAAACACCCGCTTCACCGTGCTCCGGGACAACCGGCAGCTCGATCTGGGGGTCCGCCTGGGCCGTCTCGTGCAGCAACGGCGAACCGCCTACGCGCTGGATCTGAATCGCATGATGAAAGGGGCGCCGCCGGTCTACAAGGTCGTGTTACCGACCTGGATCGATCTCGGCTTCGAACTCGACAACGTCGACGAGCGCTGGGTGCCCGGCTACTCCCAGTCGAGGCCCGGCGGCATTCTGGTGAGACGGGTCCGCAAAGACAGTGAGGCTTTCAAAGCCGGTTTTCGCGCCGGCGATCTGCTCTTCTCCATCAACGGCAACGAGGTTTTTTCCCTGGCCGATCTCGAGAGGCTCAGCGGAGTCGTCGAGGAATCGAGCAAAGGCGATCCTCTCGAAGTCCGCTACCTGAGAGGCGGAAAGTTCGCCACCATCAAACTCTCGAAGCCCTAGATTTCATTGAAGCGGTGATGTTTTCGGACGGAAGACAAGGGAGTCGTCCCGATTCCGGTTCCCAGCCCCTCGCATCAAGGGTCCGTCCGTCACGACTCTGAATCGGGATCGGTACCGAGCCTCGTCCCCGCCAGAACTTGCACCCGGCCCGGAGATTCCGCCAGAATAAAAGTTTTTGGCATGCGCAATATATCCGTCCGTGGGGCCCGGCAACACAACCTCAAGGACATCGATCTCGACCTACCCCGCAATCGGCTGATCGTGGTCACCGGACTGAGCGGTTCGGGCAAGTCGAGCCTGGCTTTCGACACTCTCTACGCCGAGGGGCAACGGCGCTACATCGAGTCACTTTCCACCTACGCGCGACAGTTCCTGGAGCAGATGGAGAAGCCCGACGTCGACTCGATCGAGGGTCTCTCTCCGGCCATCTCCATCGAGCAGAAGACGACCACCCGCAACGCCCGTTCCACGGTCGGGACGATCACGGAGGTTTACGACTACCTGCGTTTGCTCTTCGCCAGCATCGGGACACCCCATTGCCCTCGTTGCGACCGAGCCATCTCCCGTCAATCGGTGGATCAGATCGTGGATCGCGTCTTCGAGTTTCCGCCCGACAGCCGCCTCATGATCCTGGCTCCCGTAGTCCGGGAGCGGAAAGGCGAGTTCAAGAAACTCTTCGAGAAGCATGTCAAGGCGGGATATCTTCGAGCCCGCGTGGACGGCGAGATCGCGGATCTCGAAGACCCGCCGTCCCTGGATCGGCGCCGCAACCACACGGTGGAAGTGATCGTGGATCGGTTGTTGGTTCGTGAAGAATGGCGAGGACGAATCGAAAGCTCGGTGCGCAACGCCCTCCGATTGGCCGACGGCCTGGTCACGATCTCCATGATCGGCGGTCAGGAAGTGCTCTTCTCCGAGCGCATGGCCTGCGTGGAATGCGGGATCAGCGTGGCCACTTTGGAGCCGCGCAGCTTTTCCTTCAATAGCCGATTCGGGGCCTGTCCGGGATGTCACGGCCTGGGTTCCGAGCGGCGGGTCAACGTCGATCGTCTGATACCGGATTCCTCGCTCCCCTTGGCGAAAATCGAGCCCGCCCTGACGGGGCGCGACTTCGGCCATTTCTTCCGGGAGTCGGTCTCGGCCCTGCTGGAGCGTTTCGAGGTCCCCAAGAATACTGCTTTTCGAGATTATCCGGCCGGCTTGATGGAAGAATTGCTGGACGGAACTTCGACGCCGATACAGTTTCGCTACGGAGACTTCGTCTATCGTTCGGTTTTTCCCGGTCTCAACCGCTGGTTTCTCGACAAGATTCAATCCAGCCAAAGTCCGCGCCGGCGGCAGCAGCTTCTGGCCTTCACCAAGGAGAGCGACTGTCACGCCTGCGGCGGGTCGCGGCTTCGGCCCGAGAGTCGAGCGGTCCGGCTCAACCGCATGGCCATCTCGGATTACAGCAAGCTGGATCTGGGTGAGTGCCTGGAGGCGGTGCGGGCCATCCGGCTCGATACCCGGGAGGAATTGATCGCCGGCCCGATTTTGAAGGAGATCGAAAGCCGTCTCGAGTTCATGCACAACGTGGGGCTCAACTACCTGACCCTGGATCGCCAGGCGGCTTCCTTGTCGGGCGGCGAGGCCCAGCGCATCCGGTTGGCGACCCAGGTGGGGTCGAAGCTGCGGGGAGTCCTCTACGTCCTCGACGAGCCGTCGATCGGCCTCCACGCCCGCGACACCAAGCGCCTCCTCGGGACCCTGCACGATCTCCGCGATCTCGGCAACACGATCATCGTCGTCGAGCACGACGAGGACACGATTCGAAGCGCCGATCACCTGGTCGACCTGGGCCCGGGCGGAGGCAGGAAGGGCGGCCGGGTGGTGGCCGCGTGTGAAATCGAAGAGGTCGTAGAGGTTTCCAACTCGCTTACGGCGCAATATCTCACCGGGGTCAAGAAAATCGAAGTGCCGGCTCGACCGCGATCGGGAAACGGCAAGAGTGTCGAGGTGATCGGGGTTCGGCACAACAACCTGCAGGATCTCAATGTCCGCTTCCCGTTGGGCCTTTTTATCGCCGTCACCGGAGTCTCCGGCTCGGGCAAATCTTCCCTGGTGGACGAAGTGCTCTACCGGGCTCTGGCTCGGCGGCTCTACCGCTCTCTTCTCGAACCCGGCGAACACGACGAGATCCGGGGCCTGGACAACCTCGACAAGGTGATCGAGATCGACCAGTCGCCGATCGGTCGCACGCCCCGCTCCAACCCCGCCACCTACACCGGGCTGTTCACTCCCATCCGGGAATTGTTCGCCATGCTTCCCGAGTCGCGGGTGCGCGGGTACAAACCGGGGCGCTTCAGTTTCAACGTCAAAGGCGGACGCTGCGAGACGTGCCGCGGCGACGGCCTGCGGCGGATCGAGATGAACTTTCTGCCCGAT
>JBFGHF010000605.1:0-3152 GCA_041578355.1 Acidobacteriota bacterium | reverse complement strand
TATCGGGAAGCGAATTCCGCCACCCGCTCTCGGTTTCTACCGGCGACGGTCACCTCCGCTCCTTCCCAAAGAAGGGAGCGCACAGCGGTATGAGCGACCCCTCCGTTGCCCAGCACCAGGGCGCTTTTCCCCGACAAGTCGAGGCGACGGCGCAGCGGGTTGAGAAACCCGTCCCAGTCGGTGTTCGATCCATGCCACCGACCCGGACGACCCGCCAAGGTGTTGATCGCCGGAACGGGGGACTCGAAGGCCGAGACAAACTCCAACACGGCGGATTTGTGAGGGAGGGTGACGCTGAAACCCCGAAAATCGAGTCGGCTGTCGTTCAGATAGCCGAACCAGTCGTCCAAGGCTTCGACATGAAAGGGGAAATACAAGCCGCCAATTCGGTACTGCCGAAAAAGAGCTGCCATGAGCAGGGGCGACAACGAGTGAGCGACCGGATCCCCGATGACGCCGTAGACCCGCGGGTTTCGGGGTAATTCGCGGTGGCCGAAAACTTCTTCCCAAGCCGCCAAGCTGAACTGACCCGAAACCAGAGGCTGACCCGACTCGCTCACGTAGGTCCACTGATTGCCCAGCAGGCTTCCCAAATAGCGCGTGGGCTGTCCGGCTTCCCCCATGGCCAGAACAACTCGCGTCAAGTCTTCGGGCAATTTCTCCATCCAGCGCAGCAGGCGCACCGCTTCTCCGGTCGTGGTGACGCTGGCCGCAAGCTTCACCACTCTTTCCTTGCCGCGAACACGATCCAGCCAGGCACCCAAATCCGCCGGCAGCCGATCGAAACGATGCGAGGACCGAATCACCGCTGTCGTCGAGGGCAGACCGGAGATTTCCGAATCCCACTCCAGGTCGATCCAGTGGTAGCCGATCTTCGCCGCCTCCCTCAAGGTTCGGAGACGGCTCCGCTCCGGGCCGCGGTAAGAGCCGCCCTCGCGCTCCGGGCGGCAGGTGGCGATAAGCGCGGCGCCGTCAGCCGGTGGGCGGGGTAATTGCGAGGACTCCAGGTGGTCGAGACGGACCTCGATCAGCGCTACCCGATCTTTGTAGAGGCCGATTTTTTCCTGGACTCGGCTTGGGGAAGGATCGGCCAGCGTAAGGCAGGCTTTCATAGTTTCGCGGAGGAAAAGCGGCTGGTGGTAAAAGTCAGCACAGAGGCGCCGCTCTTCCAGGCATCGACCGGAAGGCCGGCTTTTCGGCAAACCGACTGGAGGAATCCTTGCTCATTCAAGCCGTGCTCGACGGCCACCTCGGGGAGAAGCACCCCCGAAGCGTTGTCGAGCCGAACCAGAAGCCCGTGGCTGCCAATGACAATCTGGCGAGGGTCGTCGATCGGCAAAAAAGGGCCGAGGATGGAAACAATGATCTCCAAGGCATCGATCTCGTCGGCTCTGACGGGCGCGAACCGAGAATCGGAAGCCGCCAGGACAGCGCAGCGCTGGACCGTCCCCAGCAAAGGCCGGGTTGCGTCCAAGTTGCCCACACAGCCTCGCAACTGCTGCGCCTTCTTGAGCGTGACGAAAGCCGCCCCGTTTCCCAGACCAGCGCCATCCTCGACGCGCTTCTCCACAGACACTCCCCGTAGATGCCAATGAAGCGAGGCGCGTGCGGCGTCCACCAACAGCCGTCGCTGCAGGCCCGTCAATCCGGGCTGTGCGTCCACTTCTTTTCTCCTCAAACAGACCGGCCGGGCTCTTCTTCGATGCCGGGCACCACCTGCCCCCAAAACCGCCGGAAATACTGGATCATGGAGAGAATGGCGAGGACCACCACCAACCAAAGGAGGATCTTGCTGGCCACGGCGATCCAGCCGTTCAGATAACTGGCCACAATCAAGCTGATGACGCAGGCGACTTGCGACGCCATTTTGTACTTGCCAAGCGTCAAAGCCGGTATGGCCAAACCCCGCACCGAGGCCACGCTGCGAAGTCCCGTCACCGCAAATTCCCTGCCCACCACGATGACCACCATCCAGGCAGGAGCCATATCGAGCTCCACCAGCGAAATGAAAGCCGCCGAGATCAGCAGTTTGTCGGCAATCGGGTCGAGAAGCTGACCGGCCGTCGTGACTTGCGATCGCTTGCGCGCCAGATAGCCATCGAAATAGTCGGTCGCCGCCGCCGCCACGAAGACGATCAGCCCCCAGAATTCCCAACCCGGAGACGGACCGGTCAAGAACACCACCACCAACAGTGGCACCAGAAAGATCCGCGAAAGCGTAAGGGCGTTGGGAAGATTCATGGTCTGGCAGTCGGCTCCTTATAACACAATTGACAGGGGGTATCCCAGCCCCCGAATGACACCCTCGACACATCCATCAACCGCCGCGCCATCGGCTTCCACGACGCCGACAGGTCGACCCGGGGGGGACGCTATAATCGACAGGGATGCCCAGGGACGACCTCAAAGCCAAACTGGAGAACCTGCCGACGCGCTCTGGTGTCTACCTTTTTCGGGACCGACAGCGTCGAGTGATCTACATCGGCAAGGCCAAGAACCTGCGCAACCGTGTCCGCTCGTATTTCAGGGCCAAAGGTCACTTCGACCACAAAACCAAGATCCTGACCCAGCATATCAGCGACGTGGAGTGCGTGGTCACCGACAGCGAGGTCGAGGCGCTGATCCTGGAGAGCACACTGGTTCGCCGCAAGAAGCCCAAGTTCAACGTCCACCTCAAGGACGACAAGTCGTTTCTGCATATCAAACTCACCGTCAACGAGCCCTTTCCCCGGGTATTGCTGACGCGCCGAATCCTCCACGACGGCGCACTCTACTTCGGACCCTACTTGCCCGCCTCCCTGGCTCGAAACACGGTCAAGATCATCAACCGCCATTTCCTGTTGCGCACCTGCGACATCCCCATCGACGGCGGATTGGAAAGGCCTTGTCTGGAGTATTACATCAAGCGCTGCCTGGGTCCTTGCGTCGCCGGTTTGTGCACGAGGGAGGAATATCAGAAAGCCGTGCAGGACGTTATCGCGCTGCTCGAGGGCAAGAACGAAGAGCTCATCGAGCGAATCCAACAGCGGATGGAAGAAGCCGCAACCGACCAGCGCTTTGAAGCCGCTGCTTTTTATCGCGACCGCATTCGCATGGTCCGAGATTTGGCGGAGCGCCAGAAAATGCAGATGAGCGGAGTCGCTGACGTGGAT
>JBFGHF010000604.1:0-3155 GCA_041578355.1 Acidobacteriota bacterium | reverse complement strand
GAGGCAGGGACTATTTGAGCAGGATGCAGGCGGCCAGCCGCCGCATGCGCGCCTTGATCAACGACCTGTTGACCTTTTCGCGCCTGACGAGCCGACCCCGGAAGCCCGTCAAGGTCGACCTCAATCGCGTCCTCAAAGACGTGATGGCCGACCTTGAGACGGTCACGGAAGAAACGGGCGCCAGAATCCGCCTGGAGCCGCTCCCCGAGTTGGAGGGGGATCCCACGCAGATGCGGCGGCTCTTTCAGAACCTGCTCAGCAACGCGCTCAAATTCGCCGCTCCCCAACGCGCCCCCGAGATCCGGGTTTACGCCGACACCTCCCGCAATGGGCCGCCGGACCAAGCCCTGGTTGTCGTCGAGGACAACGGCGTGGGGTTCGACGACAAGTACGCGGAAAGGATCTTCGGAATCTTTGAACGACTACACGGCCGCGCCCAATATGGCGGTACAGGGATGGGGCTGGCCATCTGCCGCAAGATCGTCGAGCGTCACGGCGGCACCATCTCCGCCAGCGGAAATCCGGGACAAGGATCGCGTTTTCTGATCTGGCTCCCACTTCGGCAACAGGGCGATACCCTGCGGCCGCAGGGAGTGTCACAGCTTTAGAATTTTACGAGGATCGGGAAAAAAGCTCTCAGATTCGACCACAATTCGCACCTGGGGACATGAGGTTGGCGACTCCGCTCAAAGTAAATTCTAAAGCTCTGACACCAGCAGACATGGGAAGACGAAGAAAATGGAAGACAGACAAGCGATCGTCAAACCGATTCACATTCTGGTCGCCGATGACGATCCAGACGATCAATTGCTGATGCGCGAGGCCCTGGCCGAGAACCGTTTGGCCAACAGTCTCTACTTCGTAAACGACGGGGAGGAACTTCTCGACTACCTGCATCGGCGCGGTGAGTACGCGGATCCCGGCAAGGCGCCCCGGCCGGGCCTGATTCTGCTCGATCTGAACATGCCCCGCAAAGACGGAAGAGAGGCGCTCGAGGAGATCAAGGCCGAACCTCACTTGAGGCGGATCCCCGTCGTGGTGCTGACCACCTCGAAGGCCGAGCAAGACATACTCAGCAGTTACGACCTGGGGGTGAGTTCCTTCATCACCAAGCCGGTCACCTTCGAGTCGCTCATCGAAGTCATGAAGGCGATCGGCAAATACTGGCTGGAAATCGTCGAACTACCCCAGGACCGAGAATCGTAACCATGCCTCAAGTCCCGATTTTGATGGTCGACGACGACGAGGACGATTTCGTTCTGGTCCGCGACCTGCTCGAAACCATGGAGCCCGAGTCTTTCCGACTCGACTGGGTGGCCGACTTCGATGAGGCCTTGGCCGAATTGGAAAAGGGCGGTCACGACGTCTATCTGGTCGATTACAGGCTGGGTCCCAGAAACGGCCTCGATTTGTTGCGTGAGGCGGTCCGTCGCGGCTGCCGCAAACCGATCATCCTGCTTACCGGCCAGGACGACCGGAAGATCGACGTCGAGGCCATGGGAGCCGGGGCTGCCGACTATTTGGTCAAAGGGCAGATCGACGCCCAGGTCCTGGAGCGTTCGATTCGCTATGCCCAACGACACAAGAAGGCGCTCAACGTGCTCAGCCGGGCCGTTCATGAGAACAGCATGATGGCCGCGGCCATCAACAATCTGACCACGGGTGTGGTGATCACCGACGCCACTCAACCGGTCCCTCCGATCCTCTACGTCAACCCTGCCTTTTGCCGGATTTCAGGCTACGCACCCAGCGAACTGCTGGGGCAAACAACCGAGCGTCTTTTCGGAGCGGACACCGACCGGGGCGAGATCGAGAAGCTCCGTCAAGCGGCCCGGGATGCTCAGAGCGCCACCGTTCTTCTGCGCTGCTACCGGAAGGACGGCTCCCCTTTCTGGAACGAAGTGACGCTCAATCCTCTCTTCGACAGCCGGAGCAAGCTGGCCAACTTCGTCGAGCTGCAGAACGACGTGACGCTCCGTACCGAGGTCCAGCAGATGAAGCTCGAGAAGGAGGCGGCGGAGCGGGCCAATCGGGCCAAGAGTCAGTTCCTTGCCCAGATGTCGCATGAACTGCGCACACCGCTGAATTCGGTCATCGGCTTCACCAACGTGCTGCTCAAGAATCGGGACGGGCGTTTTTCAGAGAAGGAGATCTCGGCGCTGAGCCGGATCCGCAACAACGGAGAGCACCTTCTCAAACTCATCGACGAGATCCTCGACCTTTCGCGCATCGAGTCGGGACGCGCCGAAGCGGCTCGAGAAACGGTGATCGTCGAAGACTTGATCCGAGACACGATCGAGCAGTTCCAAGTCCAGACCGCCAACCGGAAAGTGACCCTCAAAACAGAGCTGCCGCCGGAATCGGCTCCGATCGAAGGGGACGAAGCCAAGTTGCGCCAGATCCTCTTCAACTTGGTGGGCAACGCCCTCAAGTTCACCGAAGAGGGCTGCGTCAAAGTGTGCCTCGAAATCGATCCGACTAGCCGCAAGCCGCTCAAGATCGAAGTCTCCGACACCGGCCCGGGGATTCCGGCCGATCAGTTGGACAACGTCCTGCAGCCTTTCCAACAAGCCGACTCGAGCATTTCCCGGCGCTTCGGGGGCTCCGGGTTGGGCCTGAGCATCTGCCAGTCCCTCTGTCAGCTTCTCGGCTACGAACTCAGAGTGCAAAGCCAGGTCGGCAAGGGGTCGACGTTCAGCGTGATCCTCTAAGTCGTGGCGCGGCCTTCCAGGCTGCGCTCCGGGGAGGACGCGCACGTCTTCCTCAGCGCAGGCGGCCTTCCGGGCTGCGCTCCGGTGCCCAACCACGTTCCAGGCCTGACACGACCTTCCCAGGCTCCGCTCCGAAATTCACGGCGACAACCGTTCGATCCCTCGCCGACACGCGCGACTCTTCGTCAGCTCCGCCCCGGCCCCAGGGAAGAATTCCCTATTCAGGCATCGACGACCCGGGGGGCGACTCACCTCTTGAAGCCCTGCAAATAGCTGAAATACAACGTTTTACATTCGAGCACTTCGAAATGGAACGAGGTTTGCAACTGAGGGGGCCGAAGGTGAAAGGACACCGACAAAAGGAGGTTGCAAACCATGAATCGGAGTAAGAGTTTTCTAGCGGCAGCCTTGACCTCGATCGCAGTGGCCGGGGTGGCTGCTGGG
>JBFGHF010000603.1:0-3160 GCA_041578355.1 Acidobacteriota bacterium | reverse complement strand
GCCGAGTACGCACCTCATCCAATGAGGGATTGACAGGAGGGGATCCGACTCGACCCCGGCGAGCCGATCGAGATCCCCAACCTGGAGGACTAACGTGGCGCGGCCTTCCAGGCTGCGCTCCGGAAAAAACGCGGTCCCGCAGCCTGCCAGGCTGGGCCGAGTACGCACCTCATCCAATGAGGGATTGACAGGAGTTTCTTGGCGAGAGCGAAGCCGGAGAACCGGCTGTCCCCGTATGTGCCGATCTTGATCATGACGGCGGGGGCCTTGCTTCGCCTCATCGGCCTGGGTGACCGGCAACTCTGGCTGGACGAGCTCATCCAACTCCAACGCTTCTCCGGGCCCGATCTCGTCGACAACGTTCTTGCGCTTCGCTCTGAGATCGCCGCTACGCCCCTCGATTACGTCGTCCAAAGCGTGGTCGTGTCGTTGCTGGGGCATTCGGAATTCGCCGTCCGATTTCACGCGTTTCTGTTCGGTTCGCTCTCCCTGCCGGTTTTCTTTCTGATCGCCCGCAGGCTCTTCGACCGCCGGACAGCGATTCTGTCGCTGGTTCTTTTCGCCGTTTACCCGCTCCACTACCACTACTCCCGAGAAGGGAGGAACTACGCGCTCTTCGTCTTCCTCACGCTTTCCGCCTATTTACTCTTGCTTCGCGCCGCGGAGCGCGGCGGGGCGGGCCGTTGGGCAGCCTTCGGCACCGTCACGTCGCTCAATTTGTACACCAACTATTTGGCGGGCCTGGTTCTCGTTTCCCAGTCGGTCTGGGTGGGCTCGCTTCTGCTCGGGATTATCCAGAGAGGTTTGCCGGGGGAGAGTTGGCCGCGCCGGAAAGCACTGATCGGTTTCGGGATCTCGGCGGGACTGGCGGTTCTGCTCTTCCTGCCCTGGGTTTTCTGGACGTTCGACTCGGCGCGGGCCGACGCCCCCAGCGCCCTGGCCGAGGGCGGGCTGGCCTTGCGTGTTTTCAAGGAACTGACGGGCGGCTACCCGCTCTCGACTCTGCTCGCGGTGTGCTGGGGGCTGGGTCTTCGGAGTCTGATTCGCCGTCGCGACCGCTTCACCCTCCTGCTGCTGCTCAGTTGGGGCGTCCTTCCAGTCCTGGTCGTCCTCGGCCTAGTCTGGTGGAGAGAGTACATCTTTGCGATTCGGCAGCTCCTCTTTGTCACGCCCGCGCTGCTGTTGACCGCGGGCGCGGGACTGGGTGGTCTTCGTCATGATCTTGGTCGCTCGGCGCTTGACCCGGTCTTCCGAAACGGATTCCCGGTGTTGATTCTCCTCTTCTCGCTGGGGACGATCCTCCTGCGCGGCAACGAAGAAGAAGCCGACTGGAAAGGAGTCGCGGCCCATCTCGAACAGACCGTCTCGACGGAAAGAGTGGCGGCGCCCGGCGCGAGATTCCCACTCTCCTTCTACCTTTCGGATTGGGAGGACAAGTGGGTGGAACTGGAGGACGCCCAACGCCTGGTGTGCGAACCGGGAGTGGTTCTCGTCGAGTCGCGCTACACGGCGAAGCGCCAGCAGCAGCTGGCCGAAGCTCTTCTCGAGTCCGCCGAAGTCCTTCAGAGGCGCACGTTCAAGGGCTTCCAGGTGATCCATCTCGGTTGCCGGGAGTGAGCCATTTTTGCGACCCGGTTGGGCTCGCACGGAACAGCTCCCGATCGGCACTCGGAATCGCGAGCAAGATGCTCGCGCCACGCTACTTCTCCCAGGCCGGGATCCCTTTCTCCATCCAGTCCGGTCGGGGAGCGCCCTTGAGGTAGTGGTCGAAGAACTCGGCCATGCGCTCGGTGAAGTGGCGCTGGTTGATCCGCTGGCGCAACCCGTGCTCCTCGCCGTTGTAGTTGAACATGTAGCCTTCCCGGCCCAACCTGCGCAAGGCCATGATCAGCTCGATGCCCTGATACCAGGGAACGGCGCCGTCCTCGTCGTTGTGGAGTATCAAAAGGGGTGTCTGGATGCGGTCGGCGAAGAAGAGCGGCGAGTTGTTGATGTAGCGCAGCGGCACCTTCCACAGAGTGTCGCCAAGGCGGCTCTGCGTCCGTTCGTACTGGAACTGACGGACCCTGCCCGTGCTCCAGCGGATTCCCCCGTAGGCACTCGTCATGTTCGACACCGGGGCGCCCGCTTCGGCGGCTGCGAAAATATCCGTCTGGGTCACCATGTAGGCGATCTGGTAGCCGCCCCAGGAATGGCCCTGGATGCCGATGGCGTCCTCGTCGATGAAGCCTTCGCGGACCAGCATCTGAACACCTGGAAGCACGCATTTGAGGGCATCTTCGCCGGGATAGCCCGTGCCGTACTCGATATCGGGCATCCACAACACGTAATCGTTGCTCGCGTAATAGCTGAAGTTGATCGAAGTGCCCGGCTGGGGATGGCTGAAGCGGTGGAAGCGGGGGTGGAGCGTCTCGTAGATGTAGACCATCAAGGGGTATTTGCGCGACGGGTCGAAGTTCTCCGGTTTGATCAGGATTCCCTTGAGCGGCTTGCCGTCGGCGCTGAAAAAGTCGCGCAACTCAGCCTTGCCCCAAAGAAAGGAATCGGTCTGCGCCCCCAGATCCGTCACCCGTTTGGCGTTGGAAAGATCCAGGGAAGCGACGAAAAGATCCGGGTAGACGTCGAAACTCTGGCGGTCGAAGAGAAGCCGGTCGGCATTCTTGGCCTTGACGGGCTGACCCAGCGAGGTTTCAGCCGTGACAAGCTTTCTCGGCTCGGCCGCGCCCTCCACTTGGTCGTGGAGAAAGCCGGTGCTCAGGTCGTCGGCATCAGTGGCCTGCAGCAGGAGGGTTTGAGCCGAAGGCACGAGGTCCTCCTCCGGATCGAGCTTGATGCGGCGCAGTGACTGGCGATTGCGGCGGCCGAATCCCTCGGTGATCATCCGGGGCGGGCTGCCGTCGGGCTTCAACTCCCAGATGTCGAAACGGTCGTAGACGAGAAACGCATCTTCGCCCTCGGTCCATCCCACGCTGCCGTAGGGCCGGGGCGCCGAAGGGGTGTCCCAGTCCTCCAGCGAGAACGATTCCTTCAGGCCCTGGGTGAGGTTGCGGGTGCGGCCATCTTCGCCATCGAAAACGTGCCAATCCCCCTCTTCGAACCAGGTGACGTATCTGCCGCTGGGCGACACCGAAGGTCGAGGAATCTTGCTGGCCGCTTGGGT
>JBFGHF010000602.1:0-3169 GCA_041578355.1 Acidobacteriota bacterium | reverse complement strand
GTCGACCAGGATGAAGAGCAAGAGTTTGAAGGGGGTCGAGATGATGATGGGGGGAAGCTGCATCATTCCCATGGAGAGAAGCACCGAGCTGATCGCCATGTCGATGACCAGGAAAGGCACGAAAAGCACGAACCCGATTTGAAAAGCCGTCTTCAACTCGGAAATCATGAAAGCCGGCACGATGATGCGCAGTGGAAGCTCGTCGGGAGTCTCGGGTTTGGCGGTGCCGGCGATTCTGAGAAAGAGTGCGAGATCCTGCTCGCGAGCCTGACGCAGCATGAATTTTCGGAGCGGCTGAGAAGCCCTCTCGAAGGCCTCGAGCTGCGTGATTTGGCCGCTTTGATAAGGCGCCAACGCCTCATCATGAATGCGGTCCACCACGGGTCCCATCACGAAGAGGGTGAGAAAGAGCGTCAGGCCGATCAGAATCTGATTGCTGGGGGCCTGCTGCGTCCCCAGTGCTTGGCGCAAGAAGTGAGCGACGACGATGATTCGCGTGAAAGCGGTCATCGAAATCACCATCGCGGGCAGGAAAGTCAGGAAAGTGAGGAGCGCCAGGATTTGCAGAGGGACCGAAAGCGCCCCTCCGTCGGCGAAGCTGACATCAAGGTTCGGCATCTCACCCCCCCGCCTCCATCTCGTGCCTGATTGGGCGAGCGCGGATCTCCGTGTCTCTTTGCACCAGCCTCGGCTTGCTTTGCGGACCCTCGTTTTCCGGGGGCAACTGCATCAGAGCGGAAATCCCACTCGGCGTCGAACCGATCACCACGAGCCTGTCGTCGACCGCCACCAAGAGCAGCTGACGTTTGTCCCCCAGATTGGCCGATTCCAGTACGCGGATGCGCGGAGGATTCTGGCCGCCCTCGCGCCCTCTCAAAAAGCGCAGACAACGGCTGCAGAGCCCGATCAGGGCCAGCACGACGAGCAGGGACAAGGCCGTTTGGAGCCACATCAGAGTCGCTCCTCCTGCTCGAAGACCTCCGCTACCCGGGCTCCGAATCCACCGGGAATGCGGATCACCTCGACCGAGGCCAAGGCCACGTTCCCGACCACCAGAATGGGACGGTCCGAGGCCAGCCGGTTGAGCGGAATCGTGTCGCCCCGGCGAAGCGCCACCAGTCGGTTGACCGAGACGACGGTGCGTCCCAGCAAGACCTCCAGCCGGTACTCCACGTCTAGGAAAGAGGAGATGGGCAAAGGCTGATCGGCTGTGCTCTGCTCTTCCACCGGGTTTGAAGCGCTCAAGTTCGGTTCCTCCTGCGGGCCAGTCAGCCTGCGAGGAGCCATGAAGCAAAGGCGATGCCAGGGTGGATTGGGGTAAAAAAGTTTAATTTATATTAGATATTTGCGCCTCCTATTATAATGTGCAACATGAGGTCCGATTCGGTTTCGGTTCAGGCTCAGACAGATTCTTGACGGCCCCCCTACCGCTTGAGCTGGATGGTCTCTTGGGTGACTTCGTCGGCGGTCGTGATCATCCTCGAATTGGCCTGATAAGCGCGCTGGAAAAGGATCAACTTGATGAACTCCTCGGCGATGTCCACGTTGGAGTTTTCCAGCGCTCCCCCGATGATTGCCCCGCGGCCCGCGGTGATCGCCGCCCCGATATTGGGCTCACCGGAGAAACTGGTGTTCGCATATACGTTGTCCTGAGCCCTCACCAGGCCCTGATTGTTGGCGAAACTCGCCAACACGATCTGGCCCAGCGGCGCCGAGAAACCAGAGCTGAAGAGGCCCTCGATGACACCGTCGTTGCGCACCAGAATCGAGGTCAGATTCCCGGCTCCGTTCCCGTCTTGAAAGGTCTGTGCCGTGGCACTGGGCAACGACACCTGGGAGACTTCCCCTTGGCCGCCCGCCCCGATCAGACCCCAGTCGAAGACGATGTCGTCGGCGCCGTTCACCAAGCCGGAGATGGTGATCCCCGTGATGTCGGAAGTAGGAGAGGTCAGCTGTCCCTTGCTATCGAAGGTTAACGTGCCGCTGCTGATCGAAACGGGTGGATCCGTGGGAAGCCCCCCCAAGTCTTCGGCGGGGACAGTCATGTCGTATCCCCATTCACCGGTTGCCGTCTTGGTGAACTCCGTGGAGACCGCGTGGGAGTCTCCCAGCGAGTCGTAGACCACGACCGAGGTTAAAAATGCGTCCCCCACTTCGGCCGTCGCGTCCAGGTTCAAGGTGAGCCGAATCAGCTCGGTGGCGTTGGGCTCGAGGACGGCCCCGGCGCCCAATTGCAACGGGGCGATCTTCGAGCTCTGGTCGACTTTCCCGTTCACCACCGGATAACCGAGCACCTGAAGGTCGTTGGCGGTGACCAGGAAGCCCTGACGGTCGAGGTGGAAGCTTCCGTCCCGTGTGTAGAAGAGAGAGCCTTGCTCATCCCCGACGACGAAAAACCCGGGCCCGGACACCGCCAGGTCGGTGGCGACCCGGGATTGCTGAATGTTTCCCTGCGTCCAGACCTGCTGAATGCTGTCCTTGAGGCCTTGACCGGCCTGCAGATCGAGACTCGACGCGCTTTGCAGTTCGAAGAAAAAAGCGTTCTTGGCCTTGTATCCGATGGTGTTGGCATTGGCCAGATTGTCTCCGACGACGTTCAAGCCCTGCGAGTTGGCTTTGAGGCCCGAAAGGCCCGTGAAGAATGATGCTCCACCCATGGTGTTTATCCTCCTGAAAGAGATTGCCAGTGTGTTGTGCCGACCTGTAGAAAGCCGGTCTCACGACTGGGTGTTGGGGACTTGAAAACCGAAAACATGGCTGATCGACTTGCTCGGCCATCGGGGCGAACCGATACCCGACCCTCGATTCTTCTAGCTATCCCGCCAATGCCAACCGCTTGGCTGGCGGGAAACCGCCCCGGCCAGCACGGCTCCGGCATTCGGCTCTGAGGTCGGCTCGGGTTCCTCCGGCTCGGGATTCGCCGGTGGCTCGGCTTCCTCAACGCCGGTGGCCAGACGATCCAAGAGCAGAGCCGTGACCTCGGCCGCTTCTCGAATAGAGATCAGCTGCTCCAGGGAACTGAACTGTGCCAACTGGGCAACGAACTCCGTGTTGTCGACAGGTTGAAGCGGATTCTGCTGTTCGAGTTGTGTGACCAACAGCTGCAAGAACTGCTCACGGCCCAGACTGCTGGCGGCTCCCGTAACCAGACGGGGCTCCTGGCTGGCCG
>JBFGHF010000601.1:0-3180 GCA_041578355.1 Acidobacteriota bacterium | reverse complement strand
CAGGCCCCCCAAGCCCCACCCCCCAGGAGCCGCTTTGACTGACATCCTTCTCACCCACGGATACTTTCTTTCCGAGGATGAAAAAGAGCGCCGAATCATGAAGCCCTACCCGCCTCTCGGGCTTCTTTATCTTTCCAGCTATTTACAGCGAAGTGGCTTTCAAATAGAGGTTTTCGACACGACCTTTTCGTCTCCTGGGGATCTGTTCGCCCGGCTGAAAGAGATGCGCGGTGTGCTGGGAATCTACACCAACCTGATGACCCGCCAGACCGTCCTGAGCATTATCCGAGTCGCCAAGGAGTTCGGCTGGACCGTCATCCTGGGGGGACCCGAGTCGGCGGGCTACCCCTCGGAGTATCTCGACCGAGGGGCGGACGTCGTCGTACTGGGCGAAGGCGAAGAGACCGTGGCGGAGCTGCTTCCCGCCCTTTCGTCGCGAGGTCCGCACCGCCTTCATGAGGTGGCCGGAGTCGTGTTTCGAGACGAAGCCGGTCGCATCGTAACCAATCCGGGGCGTCCTCAGATCGCCGACCTCGACACCGTCCCCTGGCCCGATCGAGAGAAGGTGGACATCCTGCGCTATGTCGACGTTTGGCGCCGACATCACGGTCGGGGAAGCGTCAGCCTGATCACCGCGCGGGGCTGTCCCTACCGTTGCCGCTGGTGCTCGCACGCCGTCTTCGGTTTCACACACCGTCGACGCAGCGTCAAGGACTGCGCCGACGAGGTCGAGCACATCCTCGACGCCTATCGGCCCGAGCAGCTCTGGTATTCTGACGACGTCTTCACCATTCATCAGCGCTGGTTCTTCGATTACGCCAGAGAGCTCAAAAACCGTGGAATTCAAATCCCCTTCGAAACCATTTCGCGGGCCGATCGAATGATGAGCGATGCAATCCTCGACACGCTGGCCGAGATGGGGTGTTACCGCATCTGGATCGGTTCGGAGAGCGGCAGTCAGCGGATCCTCGACGCCATGGAGCGGGGCGTGACCGTCGAGGAGGTCCAGTGGGCCACTCGCCAGGCCCGCAAACGCGGAATCGAAGTGGGCATGTTCCTGATGTGGGGCTACCAAGGAGAAACGCTGGAGGACATCGAAGCGACGGTCGAGCACGTCAAGTCGTGCAATCCCGACGTTTTCCTCACGACGGTCGCCTATCCGATCAAGGACACTCCTTATTTTGAGACGGTGGCGCAGCGAGTCAGCCTGCCTCGCGGCTGGGAGGGATCCACCGACCGGGATTATCGAATCGAGGGTCGGCCCTCGGGGCGCTACTATCGGTTGGCCGACCAATGGCTGGCCGACGAGGTGGAGAGTTGCCGCTTGGCCGCCAGCGATACGTTCGGCGCGGCCCGCAAGCGCTTGCAGGCCGAGCGCTCCCGTCACGCCATGCTGACCCGATGATGTGGCGCAGGCATCCTGCCTGTGCTCTGTTTTTCCGGAGCACAGCTGGAAGGCTGCGTCACGTTTTCCGGAGCACAGCCTGGAAGGTTGCGCCACGTTTTCCGGAGCGCAGCCTGGAAGGCCGCGCCACGTTGAGATGAAGATTGCGTCAGGCGCCGAGTGGGAGTTCATCTGTGTCGCCTGCTCCGCCCCCTTGCGGCATACAGACGTATCCGCCCCCGACTCACCGCCAGGGGCGGAGGAAGTCCAGCTCCCTTGCACCTCATGCGGGGCGGTCTATCCACGGCGCCGCGGCATCTGGGACTTTCTTCGCGAGTCGAGACGCCCGGTTTTCGAGCGGTTTCTCGCCGACTACGTCAAGATCCGGCTCGCCGAAGGACGGGGATCGGAGGATCCCGAACACTACCGGTCCCTGCCCGATTGCCCGGCGCACCATCCCTCGGCGGCGGAATGGCGGATTCGCGGCAGGACCTTTGCGGCGCTCCTGAGGCGGGTCCTCCCCGAGCTGGGTCCTCAGCTCAAGATCCTCGATCTGGGCGCCGGGACCGGATGGCTCAGCTATCGACTTCAGCAAAGGCAACATAGCCCTTGCTCGATCGACGTGAATACCGACGACCGGGACGGTCTGGTAGCCGCCCGCCATTATTCGCCGACCTGGCCGAGGATCCGCGCCGAGTTCGACTGTCTTCCCTTGCCCCGGGGGTTTGTGGACCTGGTGGTCTTCAACGCCAGCCTCCACTACAGCGCCGGTTACCGCACAACGCTGGCCGAAGCGCTGCGAGTGCTGAAGCCGGACGGCCGCCTGGTCGTTCTGGAAACACCGGTCTACAGAAGCGCGCTGAGCGGGAGGCAGATGGCCGAGGAGCGACACGCGGCATTCGAAAAGCGCTTCGGCACCCGCTCGGACACGCTGCCGAGCCGGGAATTCCTCACCTGGGAGCGGATCGGCCGGCTGGCGGAAGAACTCGGATTGCGCTGGTCGGCGGTCCACCCCGGTTACGGAGTGAAGTGGGCGCTGAGGCCCTGGCTGGCCCGGCTGCGAGGCCGACGCGAACCCGCGCAGTTTCCGATTCTGGTAGGTCGAAGGACTTGAGCCGGAAATCGAATCGCCAAAACCACCGGGGAGAACCGCCAAATAATGTGCCTTATTTCTGACTCAGGACACTAGAGCTTGAATCCGTATACGGTCAGGATCTCGTTGCCCAAGTGTCGTTGACGCAACACGCGCATTCCATAGCCGAGGGTCTCGAGTGCTGCCAGCATCGCCGCGGATTCACCTTCCGTGGAGAGCACCATCAGGCATTCGCCGCCTTCGGCCAGGACCGTGCCCAGCCCTTCGGCGAAACGCTCTCTGACATCGTCGCTGAAAAGCGCCAGCTCGATCGGTTTTTTCCCACTGCCGCGAAAGAAGGGAGGGTTGAATGCCACCAGATCGAAGGCTTCTTCTCGCAGCGCATCGAAGAGATCTCCCTGGCGAACTTCGGCTCGATCGGTCAGATTGTGAATCTCGAGGTTGGCCCGAGTGCAGCGAACCGCTTCGGGATTGATGTCGACGGCGACCACTCTGGCCCCCGCCCGGGCCGCCAGAACCGACACTACGCCCGATCCGCAACCCATGTCCAGCACCCGCAGCTCGCTGCGATCGATCTGCTCGGCAACCGTTTCGGCCAGCAGCACGCCACTCCGAAAAACCACCGGATTGAGAACGCCGGGCAAAACCAGAAGGGGGAGCCCCGCCACCCGTTCCAGGACCGGCCTGCGCATCCGAATCCTGT
>JBFGHF010000600.1:0-3184 GCA_041578355.1 Acidobacteriota bacterium | reverse complement strand
TGAGCGGGGAATCGAGCTCCCCGACCTCGCCGAGGATCAGGCCCCGGCGGGTGAAGCCGGAGCACCGAAGGCGTCGGAGACCGTCGTGGCCAAGGTCAAAGGCTTGGAAGTACCGTCTTTTCAGGAGCAGGAAGAGGCTTCGACGGAGGAACCCTCGTCTCCCACCGACACTATGGCGGAGATTCCTCGCAAGGTTGTCCTGCCGTCGTTCGATCAAGCCGGCCCGGCCGATTCGGCCGCCGAGGCAGGGCCCGCTGCTGCGGAGCCCAAGCGGCTTCACCTGCAGCTCGATAGTGAGGAAGGTCCGGTTCGCCATCCCCTCGAGGACGGGGAATTCGTCGTCGGCCGCGGCGCCGACAGCGACATCCAGATCGTGGACTTCAGCCTCTCCCGCAAACACGCAGCTTTGAGAGTCGAAGCAGGCCGGGTTTGGGTGCGAGACCTGGACAGCGTCAATCACACCTTTGTGGATGACGATCAGATCGAGAAGGAAGTCGAGCTGGCACCCGGAGTAAAAGTCCGCTTCGGCTTGGTGGAAGGGACAATCGAGCCTTCAGAATAGGGAGTTGGTCGAGTTCTGCGAAACTCCGTCCCTCCGTCGCCGTTTGCGTTGTAGAAAGCTATGAACGAACAAGTCGAGACCTCGAGCGATGGAATGCTCCTTCTGGAACAACCGGTCGAGCTGCCCGAAGTACTGGATGCCCTGATCGTGGGTGGCGGGCCGGCCGGGACGGCGGCCGCTTTCCGGCTCAAAGAGCTGGGCGCCACGGCCCTGGTGGTCGATTACGACGATCTGCTCAAGCGCATCCGAGACTACGCCAAGGACAAACCGATTCTCCCCGGTTTCGGGGGCGGCGACCAGATGCAATTCCCCGCCGGGGGACCGCTCGTCTCCAGTCTCCATTTCGGTCCCATCGACAAGGACGAGATGTGCCGCCAGTGGAAGAGCCTCTACCGCGAGCACAGCGTCCCCGCCAAAATCGGCGTGGAACTGACCGGATTGGATCAGCAGAACGGCGTCTGGAAAGTCGAGACCTGGAACCACAACACCAAGGAAAACGAACACTTTCTCGCCCGGCACGTCGTCCTTGCCTTCGGCCGCGGGGTGCCCCGCCGCTTCGACATCCCGGGCGACGTGGAAGGAATCGCCTACCGCCTCAGTGACGCCCAGCTCTACGTCGAGCATCCCATCTGCGTGATCGGAGGCGGGACGTCCGCCGCCGAAGCCGTCATCGCCATTTCCAACGCAAAGGCCAGAAAAAGCGATCCCTGCCCGGTCTACTGGTCCTATCGCGGCGACAAGATGCCCAAGGTCTCCAAGGCGTTGGCCGACGTCTTTTTCGAAGCCTACGTGGGCAACGGCAACATTCGCTATCTTCCCCACAGCGAGCCGGTGGCGATTCTGCGCGATGCCGAGGGCTCGGATTACCTCTGCTTGCGCACCGACCGCAAGGTGATCGACGGGCGACCCACCGAGACCACGCAACTCGAGTTCCTCAAGAATCGCTGCATCGCCTGCATCGGAGAAGATCTTCCCGAAGCCTTGCTCAATTCAGTCGGAATCTTTCTCACCAGCGGCGGGCCCTACAACCGCAAACGCCTGATGGTCAGTCCGCTTTTGGAAACGGGTCGCAGCAATCTCTACTTGGCCGGAGACATGCTCAGCCCGGCCTATCTGGAGACCCAGGACTTCAACGCAGACCCTTCGACCCTTCCCGAGCGGAAGCGTCGCGGCAATGTCAAAGCCGCACTCCGCGACGGAGTCCTGGTTGCCGAGGTGGTGAGTCAAAAGCTGGCTGGAAAAAAGCAGATCCAGGTCACCATCACCTTCGCCGAAGAGCCCCAGGTGACCGAGGTGGAAGGGGAGAAGAGGCCTGCCGCGGCTGCGCCCGAGGCTCCCCAACCGGCCCCGGCGCGACTGATCCGCCTTCTACAGGGCAACACGACCGCCGAGGAGTTTCCCCTGCCCGAAAACAAGACGGTGGTGATCGGAAGGCAGACCGGGGAGATCCGCTTTCCCGACGATACCGGCCTCTCCGACCGCCACGCCTCGGTCACCCACGGGCCGGGCGGGTATCTCCTCAAGGACGAGGGAGGGCTCAACGGGGTCTTCATCCAGATCGCTCCGGGGCGGGACGCGGAGGTGCCTCCCCGGTCGATCGTCCGCGCCGGAAGCCAGTGGCTCGTCTTCGGCGACGCTGCCAACCGGCGAAGCGTGAATCACCATGACGCCCGGGGCAAGCTGGTCCGCAAGCTGACATTGGCGGACGGGACGGTCATCGCCGGGCGCGATGGTCCTGGCATCAACCTCGACTCCTCCGACTCGGCCCTTTCGCGTCGCCATTTTTCCTTGTCGACCCGCGGGGACCAGATTCGCATTCGCGACCTGGAAAGCACCAACGGCACCCTACTCAAGATCGACTCTCCCACCGCCCTTCAACCCGGAGACCGCGTCTGGGTCGGCCACCAGGTGCTTCAGTTCTCGATGGAAGAGGCCGATTCTCCCCCCAACGAAGTCAGCTTCGACACTGGAATCCGCGAGATCGCTCCTCCTCCCCCGGCGGCCGAAGAGCCCAGCGATGGCGAACCCTCGGTGACCTTCCAAGGCATCGGGAAATCGGTGCCGATCCGCGCCGGCCAGACCATTTGCGAAGCCGCCGAGGAAGCCGGCATCGCGATCGTCGCCCAGTGCCACCGCGGTATCTGCGGCTCGGATCCCATCCGCATCGTTTCGGGCCAGGAAAACCTCAACGCCATGGCCGACGGCGAGGAGGAAACCCTCGACGACCTCTGCTCGCTGTCCCCCAAAAACCACCGCCTCGCGTGCCTGGCCAGAGTCAAGGGGCCGGTCGTCGTGGAGATCATCGAGCAAGACTAAGAGGCACATCCTCGAATCGCGGAATTCCTGTGATTCGCCGCCAGCACCCACTGACAGAGCTGCGTTCGTGAGAACGCAGACAAGACCCAATGGGAGTTTGTCTTCGTCACGCCGAAGCGAAGACTCGGAGCCAGCCGACGCTGCCAGCCTGTAGCCTTCGTAGATTCCACCGCAGAGCCGCGGAGGACGCCGAGGTCCGCAGAGGTCGAACCAACGAACACGATTACAACGAACCTACGAACCTACATACCTACGAACCTACAAACTACGAACCCTCTTCCTCGTCCACCAGATTCACCCCCTCGA
>JBFGHF010000599.1:0-3204 GCA_041578355.1 Acidobacteriota bacterium | reverse complement strand
TGGCGGTAACGTTCCGCGACCTGATTGAGAACTTCGTCGGCGATATCCTGTGCCCGTTCCAGATTGCGCTTGGTCACGGGCAACAGGCGGGCGCTGCGCAGGCGCTTGAAAAAGTCGAATTGGACCTCATGAAAGAGTCCGCCGCGGGTCAGCGGATCGAGTTGCTCGATGGGGGCAAGCTCTTCACGAGGCTGCAGGCGATGGATTGCGTAGAGAAGGAACTTGTAGGGACAGACCGCGAACTGCTGCAGAGCCGTCGGCGAATAGGATCGGCTGCGTAACTGCTCCGCCTCGAGTATGGCGGCTGTCCGGGAGTCGGGATCGACCAGCCCGTCGGCCTCGGAGAACTCCCGCCGCCAACGCCGCCATCGAGTCCGCAGCGAGCGGGCCAGGTGTTCGTTGGACTCGATCAAAAAGCGTCCGTAGCCGCTTTTCTGCTCGGCCGAAAGCTCCAGCAGGGGATCGAGCAAGGCCAGGTCGAATTCAGCCTGATCGATGGCCAAGGCCGGGTCCGTGGGCGCGGGCCAACCCAGCCGGGAGCTGGAGGATTGAGAAGCGCGGGCTTCGAAAGGCCGCATGTCGGGCAGGTGCCCCTCCGCGGCCCGCAGGATGTCGAGCGCGTAGAAAGAAGGAACCCGCCCCCGACCCCGGGCCAGGTCCATGCGGGGATAAGAGACAACGAGGCTTCGCCGGGCGGCCGAGATCGCACCGCGGAGACGTCCCCGTTCCTGCAGGCGGCTGCGATCGACCGACCGGTCGAGTTTCAGCTTCTCGCGGTCCGGATCGAGAAGCAGGGGGTCTTCGATCGCTTTGCGGGGAAATATCCCTTCGGCCAGTCCGGGTAGAAAAACCAGCTCGAAGCTGCGTCCCGCCAGTTCCTCCACCGTCGACACGAAAACCCGCCCGTAGCGGTGTCCCTTGGGATCGACTCGCAGAAAGGTCAACCGGTCGAGAAGAACTTGACGGACCTCGTGCAGGCCGACGGGTCCGATCTCCCCCATGGGCCGCAACTCGGCCAGCACCGCCATTACGGAAGAGGGTCTCCTCAAAGCCACTGTGGCCAGCTCCTCGAGTCGATTCAACCAGGACGACCAGTGGGCCTCGGCGGGCAGTTCGGCAAGCCGATCGATCAGGGGCAGCGCGAACCTTTCCAAGTGCTGCAGAGCCTGCAGCTGAGCCGACAATCGGCGGGCAATCTCTTCGTCCTCCTCCAGACCGCGCAGGCGGATTCGCAGCTCGTTGGCCAGGCCGCGCAGGCGCGTCTTCCAGCGCTCCCTGCCGCCGATTACGGCTGCATCGACCAGCAACTGCTCCCAGCGTGCGGGAGTTCGAAGGGTGCCCGCAATGACCGGGTCGTTCTCAACGTCCACCGGACCTTGCGCCTGCTCCGCCTCTTCGGCGACGACCATGGCGGTTTTGAAACAAAGCTGCTCGTCTTCCGGCTCCACCCATTCAACCAGAGGCGCCGGGGGGGCTCCGGCCTCATCGGTGTCGGGCACTTGTCCCAGCGAGAGGTACTCCGCGAAACCGCTGGCTGAAAGACCTTCGGCAGCGCAGTCCAGCAAGGCCAGAAAGGCACGCCCGGCCGGGTCGGGCCGAATCGTTCCGCGTGTGAAGTAACCCGGCAGCGCGGCACGCCGAAAGGCGTCTTCCAACAGCGGCAGGTAGGCCTCTGGGCTCCGCAATGCGACTGCGATCTGGTCGAAGTGCAGGCCTTCGGAAGCGCCGAAGCGGATGCGCCGTGCGATCTCGATACATTCCCGTGCCTCCCCCGGGGCGGAAAAGAAATCGAGACTGCGGTCTCCCTCCAGCGCCGGCGCCGGAGGGGAGTCTTCGGAGAACAGATAATGGCGCAGCCGCTGCAGTTTTTCTTCCTGTCGGGGAGTCTCCGCGTCCGGAAGCGCTTGATCTAGCTCTTCGACTGCAGAGCCGAGGGCATCGCCCAGAGTGCGGCGTCCCAACTCGTCCCCTGAAGAAAGGGTGGCCAGCACTGTGGAAGCTTGCGCGGCCAGGACGCCGAGGAACTCGGCTTCGCTGCGGAAACGGGGAGTCAGATTGAGAAGCAGCAGCGGCCCTCCGCAAAGTCTATGTCCTTTCTCGACCAGGGTCTTCGCCGCCAACCGATAGATTTCGGCAAGGTCGGCTATGCTTGCCGATTCAAGCTCTTGTTGGTACAGATCGAGCAACCGGGCGAGGTCCACTCCGGGAGGGCCCAGAGAAGTCAGATCGGAGGCAGCGACACCCTCCATCCGCAGCTCCCTCAAAGTCTCCGACAAGGCCTTGGCGAACCCGGGCAAGTCTGCCACGGGTCCGTAGTATTCAAGACCCGGCTCTTGTCTGCACAAGTAGGCGACTCGGGCAGCGAGCGCCTGTCCACCCAGGGCCGTGGCCGAGACCCGTTTGCTGCGAGCCAGAGGTTCCACCGCCACCTCGCTGACCAGTTGCAGGAGCGTCATGCGGTGATAGCCGAGCAGTCCGCCGGGACGGGGGCAGAGCCGCCGAATCAGATCCTCTGCGGCTCCGAAGCTGGCGCCGAGAATCAGCACTGGTTGTGCGGCCGGCAGCTGCGCGATCCAACGATCCGCCTCGCTGTGCAAACGGTGACTGGCTGCGGAACTGACGATTCGGATCAACTCGATAAACCTATTTCGCTGCCAAATGCTTCAGGTCTCGGGAGCTTCCGACTCGTCCGATTTCGACCAACGAGCTTGGACAAGGAGATCGCCGAAGGAAACGCCTGCCGACGTTTCAAGCACTTCAGCGAATCGGGTGCCCGAGAAACTCGCTCACCAGACCTGCGAAAGCAGCGGGCGAAGTGAGATTCAAAAGATGTCCGCCGCCCGGCACGACCTCGAGACGAGCCTTCCGAGCCTGGCTGGCGATCAATTCGGCCTGCTCCCGAATGTTCGGCAAGTCCTGATCTCCGACCAGAACCAGGATCGGCATCTTCAGCTCCCCCAAGCGGCCGATCGCCGGCTGGTCCAGCTGCTGAACGAAATTGCGGGGGATGCTCCAGATGGCCAGATTGGAGCGCACCATGGATGCAACGAGTTCAGTCTTTTCGGCTGGAACCTGGAGCAAGGTCGATGACAGCAGCGCCTCGTTGGCTTTCTCGAAATCGCCCTCCTGAAGCGCTTCCATGAGGGGCTTGAACAAGGCCGGCATCTCGGAGGGTCTGTATCCTCCGATTCCGGGACCGGACAG
>JBFGHF010000598.1:0-3208 GCA_041578355.1 Acidobacteriota bacterium | reverse complement strand
CGGCCTCGTCGACCACGTGGATCAGCAACGCCGCGCACAGACCCAGCCAAGCAATTCCCCAACGCGGTTGTCGAGCTGCCACCCCAAACCTCCCCATCTCTCAAATCGACCGCGGCTCGAAGAAATCGGTCGATCTATTGCCTCGGGGGCCGATCCCCGCGCCGGAAAATATCTTCAATGCCCCTTTCGACGTCCTTGAGACCTTCTCCGCCCAGCTTCAGAGCGTCCTTCAGATCGGACCGCGTCGACTGCAGGACTTGGCGCAGGATCCCGTCAATGATGATTCGGGCCACCTCCCCGGGCGGGATTCCCGAGCCCGATTCGCCCAGATTGGCGAGTCGAATTTCGGGAAGCTTGAGTGTCCGGCGGATTTTGAAGACCGGAATCTGCAGATCCACGCTGGCCTCGCGGACGGTCAAGTCTTGAATCACCAGCTTCGGTTGGCCCTCCGAGTCGGCCTTCGCCCCACCCTTTTTCAAAGCCGAGACGTAACTCTCGATATTCCTCTTCAGGACCTCGAGGTTGCCGCCGCCGCGCCGGGGCTGGTAGTTGATCGCGGCAGACTCGACCGAGATCTGCGTCACTCTCAAAGGCCGTTGGCGGATGGCGGCGCCATCCACCCTGATTCGGATGAGGCCGGTTTCCAGGGCCGTGGGACCGTCGAAACCCTCCGGATTGGCCACCTTGAGGCCCGTGATGACGCCTTCGCCGTCGCGCAGAGAGATCTGAACACCCTGGACTGTGACGGCAGTCCCGACGGCTCGCGATCCGTAATTCTCGATCGCCGCCTTAACGATGCCGTCAAGGGATTGGTAGAGGTAGAAAAGTCCTCCCGCCACCAACAAGAGGATCACGAGAACCAAAGCTGCAATCCACTTGGTCATTTGTTTAGTCTACAGTCTGCAGTCTACAGTCTGCAGTTTGCATGACGTGTCCCCCCAATTCCGAGATCCCGATGATTCGGCGCCAGCACCCCTGACAGAGCCGCGTTCGATAAGAACGCGGACAAGGCCCTGGCTGCGCGAAGCGCCAACCACCGGATGGAAGGCATGGGACCGAACAGAAGATGTCCACTCAGCCGAGCAACCGTCGGAGCCGGCGATTCGTTTTGGCGGCGCAATCCCGCATGATCGGAATCACGACCCGGGCGATGCTCTCCGGGATGGCGGACGCCTCTGTTTGAACAGTCAGATATCGCTCGATCAGAGGAGCCGTCGATATCGGGAGCACTTCGTCGCTGAATGCTTCCAGGGCGCGGCCTCTCATTCCTTTTCTGCGGCAGAGTTCGAGCGCGAGTTGGACTTCCCCGACTTGGCCGATGCACTCGAAGGGCTGGCGGGACTCGATCCCCATCAGTTGGCGGAAACCGAGTAGATTCTCGGGGAAGTCGAACAAGTTCTCGTCGCCGAAAGCTTTTTCGACAGTCTCTCTCGGCAGGTAGGCCATGTAGTTGAGCCACACATAGGCGCATTTCGGGCAGCGCCGGCACCACGGCTTTGACTGGTTGCAGGAATGGGCCAGAGGCACACTCGAAAGGTCCGACTTCAACAGGTTGAAAATCACCACGTCGTAGATCGGTTTGAGGATGCTGAAGTAGCGCAGACCGGCGATCAGCTCTCGGCGGACATACTCCCGAATCAGCTCCTCGGCCGCCGAGGATTTGCCCCACTGATGGTTGATTTCCTCCCCCGTCAACGGCCAAACCAGCTGACCTGTGTCGGCGCTGCGTTCGTGACCCACGATCAGATTGCGATAACCGTGTTGCAGTGCGTAGGGCAGACTGGCGAAAACCGAACCGGGAGTCTCGGCGGCGGTAAGCGTCGAGATCCCGAACTGGGGACAGAGTCTCAACACCGGGGATTCCAGAAAGTCCTCGAACATCCACAAGCGTCGCCTGCGGCGGACGGGGAAGCAGTCGACGAGGCCATCGATCCAGTGATGCTGCGGCTCCGGGCGTCCGTAGACCGAAGCCGAATAGGCGAACGTGTCGAAGGCCAAGCCACCTCGATTCAAAAGGCTGAGGCTGACCAGACTGTCCTTGCCTCCACCGCAGAAAACGAGATTCTCGACTTCGCCGGCGGCCAGCGTCGCGGGCGCTGCGAAATCGGCGCCGCTATCGGAGATGAACCGAGGACAACGGTACTCGGGCAGGTCGTTCTCGAATCTCCACTGCGCCCAGACGTTCTCCAGAATCGTGCTCCAGAGACGCTCGAAGCGGGGGGTCTGGAAACGCTGGTAGGTCCCGAAATCCACCGCTTCGGGCGCCAGGCTGACCAGCTTGTTGAGTTCGAAGGCCGCAATGTGAAAGAAGATCCGCTCTAGAAACTCGGCGCCGAACCGCTGTGAGAGATCTTCCAGGTCGACTCCCTCGTACCAGAAACTGGAGCAGAAGCGGTGTCCGGCGAGCGAGAAGACCATCGACAACTGATGCCGGGAGTGGGAAATCGATTCGAGCCGAACCACGTTCAAGACGTGAGGATTCTATCGGTTTGTGGGTTTTTCGTCTTGCGTATTGCGTCCTGCGTCTTTTCGGGGCGGAGTTTTGCTAATCCGGAATCGTTGCTGGACCGCGCAGCTTTCCCGCCGCTTGCTGACGCGCGCGGCTCAGTTTCGGACTTAACGAAGTTCCAGAACGTCTACGGCGACCTGTTCGTTCTGCCCGACCACCACCACCGTCTTGAGAGCCGCGGGTGCTTCCCCGCTCTGGGTGCGCAGCGTGCGTTCCAAGGTCGCGTTCTGCTCGCGCAGCGATTGCAGCTGCTCCTCGCCGAGATCGAGAAAGAAGGGCTTCTCGTAAGACCCCAGGTAGGCTCCGGACTTGGAGAAGGCGGCTACGAAGATGTGGATCTCCTGGAAATAGCGAGGCACGAACTCGCCCTTCTTGGGCCCGGGCGCCACGGTTTCATGGAGCTTGATGTTCTGGAAGGGAAAGGAAACCTGAAAGCGAAGCTCCGACTGCGCCGCGTCCGCCTCGACCCAGGTCTCGAGCGGGAACTCCTGAAACCGGGACGGGCTGAGCATGGCGGTCGCCAAGGTTCGCTCCCGAACCTCGTCCCCGCTGGGCGCAGTGGCGAAATAACCGCCCCGGTGGCGAACGGCCAGTTTGGAGTCCTCTCCAACCTCGACGCGGATTTGCCTGTATTTGCTGTCGGGCTCCGGACTCGTGGAGCGGTAAGCCAACAGATAGGAGTGAGAGAGGCTGTCGAGG
>JBFGHF010000597.1:0-3213 GCA_041578355.1 Acidobacteriota bacterium | reverse complement strand
CGGTCGCTGAAGCTCACCTGCCAGGAGAGCCAATCGCTCAACTGTGTGGAGAGCGAAGCGTCGAACTGGAGGCGGTACTCACCCGTTTCGCTGATGTTCGGGTAAAAGGAGAGCTTCTCGGCGAAACTCGTCGAATCGCTGAATTTGTGCACCAATTCCTCGCCGAGTACGATCTCGGCCGAGCGCCGAGTCACGTCGTTGCGGAAGAATTCCTGATTGAGCGATCCACCGCCGAAGAAGTCGAGCGCTGTGCGCTCGCTCTTGAGAAGATTCCAGCCCAAGCCTCCGCCCAGCACGTTCCTCAGGTCGAGGTTCTGGAACTCGTCGAATTCGAAATCGGCGAAGCCGAAGGCGAACATCCGCCCGCTCACCTGGATGTCGTAACGGCTCCCTCCGCGAATCGCGTTGGCCGTGACCACCGAGTTCCCGGTGGTGCTGTTCTTGGCAAAGATCGAGGTGAGGTAGAGGGAGATCTTGTCGCGTTGCGTCTTGCGGGAAATGTTGGTGGCTGTGGTGAAGTTGGTGGTGTCGGCGTTGCCCCGCGTGAAACTCAGGCCGGTATCGAAGAATCCGCCCCAAAAGTCGAGCAAACCGGGGTTTCGCAGCCGCTCGATTTCGGCGAGATGGGCGGCCTGCTGTTCCTCGGACCGAATCGCCTGGACCGAACTGCGGGGAACCGAGACCTGGCCGCTCTCCGCGGTCGCGACCTCGATCCTCTCGGCCGAAGTGGTCACCGTCCCAAGCAGGACTTGGCCATCCTGATCGATGACGAAGAGCCGTTGATCGGATTCGATCCCGGCCACGGCGGCCAGTTTGACGGTCACCTCTCCCATGTATTCGGTTCGGATGGTCAGCTTTTCCTGGTCGGCTCGGACGATTGCTCCGCTGATGCGGTCGCCGTTTTTCATGCTGACCTGTCCCGCCTGGAGTAGATGGCCGGAAAGCAGAGCCAGGGCGAGGCCAACGAGTCTTCTTGGTCGCATTGAGAACCCTTCCCTTCTTTCTAAATTGTAGGCGGAACCCCTCGAAGCGAAAGAACTCCAGCCGCCCGGGAAACGAATGAGTGACTCCGTCGAATGACGGAGAACGAAAGGCGTCGGACAAAAAGAAAGTCAGGGCCCGCAGCATGGCGTGCCCTGACACACTTAGGGCCGGGCATTAAAACCCGGCCCGTGGATCTATATGGAAACGGCTACTTCTCCGGCTCAGGCGACTTGATATTCCGATTGCTCCTCGTCCTCACGGACAGGAGTATCCAATCGCTTCAGCTCCAGAGCGGAGATTTTCACCTGGCGTGCCGTACGCTTGTAGTAGTGAGGATGCTCCGCCTTGCGGGCGTTGTACACCTCTTCCCAGCAACGAGTGCACGTCTCTAGATGAGCAAAAAGTTCCAAACGCTCGTCGATGTCGAGCTGGTTGGTCAGAAAACCGGCCAGCAAGGGTCGATTGCAGTTATTCGTCGTAATCACGTTCCTATCTCCCAATTATGATGTCCACAGCTATAAGACAGGGTTGACCCCCGCAAGGTTTCAAAAAGCTGTCGGAAAATAGAATTGCGAAGCGGGAACAACCGGAACCGGCCAGCTGAGACCTTCGAAATGCGAAGTGCGAGCGGGGGGAGCTCGAACTTCTCATCTCTCACTCGCACTTTCCCCTTCGAGCGCTCGCCCTTCGTCGCTTGGTTGCCAGCGGACAAGCACGAAGCGGGAACAACCGGAAACGGCCAGGTGAGACGTTCGAAATGCGGAGTGCGAGCAGGGGGACGCCCCCCCTTCGGATTGAACACCGGCGCCCTCTTTTGCTACTCTTCCGCTCTTATGGTTACGGCAGTGAACCTTCGTAAGGGCAACGTGGTGATGTACAACGGCGACCCACATCGGGTGATGGAGTCGCAGCACCGGACCCCGGGCAAGGGTGCCGCTCTCGTGCGGGCGCTGCTGCGCAATCTGCGCAGCGGCTCGTCCTACGAGGTGCGCTTCAAGTCGCAGGAGTCGATAGAGCGGGTCACCCTCGAACAGCAGGAGATGGAGTACCTCTACACCGATGGGACGCATTTCCATTTCATGAACACCCAGACCTTCGAACAGATCGCGCTCGACGACGAACTGATCGGCGAATACAAGGACTTCATCAAAGAAGGAATCCAGATCCGGGTCGAGTTCTTCGAAAAGCAGCCCATCGGCCTGGAGATGCCCTCCTCGGTGGATCTGAAGATCGTCGAAACCGAGCCCGAGCTGAAAGGGGCGACTGCCAGCAATTCCCCCAAGCCGGCCACCCTGGAAACCGGCGCCGTCGTTCAAGTCCCCCCCTTCATCAGCCAAGGCGAGGTCATCCGCGTCGATCCCCACACCGGCCGTTATTTGGAGCGGGCCAAGTAATCCAGCTTCGGCCGAATTCGGACTGAGCCGCGCGCGTCAGCAAGCGGCACGCCGGATGAACGGTCCAGGAGGCGTCGTTGTCGGATCGTCGCCGGACGACGCCTGCAATCCAGCTTCGGACACGGGGGCTGAACCACCCCGTCACGGACAGCCAAGGTGGACCGGCCGGCTTCCCGCCGCTTGCTCACGCGCGCGGCTCAGTACCGGACTCTCGCCGGCCTGCGCCACCTCAGCCCTTCTTGAACTCGGCCGCCAGGCCTTGGAGGCTGGCCTTGGCGTCGCCGAAGAGCATGCGGGTGTTGGGCTTGAAGAAGAGCGGGTTTTGGATGCCGGCAAAGCCGGCGGCCATCGAGCGTTTCATCACGATCACGGTGCGGGCCTTGTCGACGTCGATGATGGGCATCCCGTAGATGGAGCACTCGGGGTCTTCGCGGGCGGCCGGGTTGACCACGTCGTTGGCGCCGACGACCAGGCAGACGTCGACCGTCTCGATGACGGGGTTGACGTCGTCCATTTCGGCGAGTTTGTCGTAGGAGACGTCGGCCTCGGCCAACAGGACGTTCATATGCCCCGGCATCCGGCCCGCCACCGGGTGGATGGCGTAACGGACTTCGCAGCCGTTCTGCTCGAGAAGGTCCCCAAGTTCCCGGACGACGTGTTGCGCCTGGGCCACGGCCAGTCCGTAACCGGGGACGAAAACCACCGAATCGGCGGCTTCGAGCAGGTAATAGGCGTCTTCGGCCGAAATGGGCTTGACCTCGCCTTGCTGGGCTCCACCCGCCCCGGTCGCCACCGCCCCGAAGCCGCTGAACAGAACGTTGGCCAGCGAGCGGTT
>JBFGHF010000596.1:0-3221 GCA_041578355.1 Acidobacteriota bacterium | reverse complement strand
GTACTCCCGCACGCGGTTGAGCGCCAGCTGCATCAGGGTGCTGACAAGCGGGGCGAAAACCAGCACCAGCAGGCCCAGCCAGGGGATCTCGAACTGCCCGAGCAGAAACGCCGGAACGCTCAGAAAGAGCATGATCTGGCCGAATTGCGACAAGAGGAGGGTGATGCGGCTGACGATGTCGGCTAGCCCCATCACCCAGAGGTCGTCGTTGCGCACATGGGCCACCTCGTGGGCCAGCACTCCGATCAGCTCGCGCACGTTGAGATTGCGCAACAGGCCGTCTGTCACGACGATCGAGGCCTCGTCGCGCCCGCCGACCGCAAAGGCGTTGAGCATTCTGCTGCGAAGATAGTAGAGGCGCGGGAGCTGAGCCAATCCCGCCCGCTGGCAAATCCGACCGAGAAGCTCGTACAGTTCGGGGGATTCCCTCCTGCTCAGGAGTCTCGCCCGATACATGCGCAGCACCCAGGCAGGAGAGATGCGGTGGCCGAAGAGCCCGATCAAGACGACCAAGGCCAGGCTCCAGAGCAGACCGGTGCGCCCCGCCAGCAGCCAACCCAACAGCCCCAGCAAGGCCAGCATGCTGAGCACCAGGAAAAGTGAATGGAGCCAATTCTGCACCTTGTGGGAAGCGAGTCTTTCCGCATCCATCGTCGGGGTATTCTAGCCGACGACGCTCTCCATTGTGTCCACTGTCCGGCCAAGCAAAAGGTGATCTGTCGCAGCAAGATCCCGCCATCCTGTGCAGCGAATTGGCGACGGCAAGGCGACGTTCCCTGCAATCGGTTCAAGTTCCGAGTCCGTCCCGTGACCCCAACCATCGGGAAGAGTAGAATCCCGGGAAGCCGGAGGACCCCGAATGACCGAGACGGAAAAGAAACTTCGACAGGAACTTGCCAACTCCCTGGACTGGCGGAGGGCGCATGCCACCATGCGCGACGTCGTCGAGCAGATTCCCGCCAAGCTCCGGGGCGCCAAACCCGGCGGGGCGCCGCACTCCTTATGGGAACTCTTGGAGCATCTCCGGATCTGTCAACAAGACATTGTCGATTACTGCCAGGACGCGGCTTCCCAGTCGCCGCCCTTTCCCGAGGGATACTGGCCGGTTGCAAGCGAGCCCGGCGATGAGGAGTGGGAGGCGACACAAACGGGCTTCTTTGCCGACATCGACCGCTTCCGCGAGCACTTGCTGGATCCCGAGGTCGATCTCTTCTCACCGCCGCCGGGCGGCAAAGGTCCCAGCCTGCTTCACGAGGCGATTCTCCTGGTCGATCACAACGCCTATCATTTGGGGCAGATGGTGATGTTGCTGCGCCTCCTCGAGAGGTGGAAGGAGAAACCGATCGATTACGAGCCTTGAAGCTGGGGCGGCTTTGCCGGCTGTGCTCAGACAGCAAGTCCGAAAGGCGAGAAGCGCAAAGGGATGAGCGACGAGAAGATCGACCTGGAAGCCGAACTGAACCAGCTTTTTCGGGCTTCCCTGAAAGATTTCATTCAACAGCGAAAAGACTTGGTCTCGAGGCTCAAGAAAAGCGGCGACAAGGAGAAAGCGGCCCTGGTCGGGGCGATCGCCAAGCCCCCGCTCAGCGCCTGGGCAGTCAACCAGCTGTATTGGCAGCACACATCGGACTTCCAAAAACTGCTGGCGGCGGGCGATGAGATACGTCGGATTCAGCACCACGCTCTGGCGGGCCAGGCCCCTGGAGGTGATCTCCCCTCGGCTCAGAAGCAGCGGCAAAAGGCGATCGACGGCCTGCTCAGACTTGCCGAAATCGTGTTGCTCCAGGACGGCCACGCTGCCAGCCAGGGAGTCTTGAAGCGAATCTCGACGACTCTGGAGGCAGCCGCAGCCTACGGCAGCGAGCAACCCGACCCGGGACCGGGACGCCTTCGGCAGGACCTCGACCTGCCGGGGTTCGAACGCCTTGCCGAACTGGCCGCCCTTCCGCCTCCGCCGCGAACCGCTCGATCCGCCCGGGCCGAACCTCGGGACGCGGAGCCTGCAAAACCATCTTCCGATCGCGTTCGAGCAGCACGCGGAAAGGTCGAGCTGGCCGAAGCCGATTTCAACCTTCGCCAGGCTGAAGCCAAGCGGGCGCAATCCGGCCTGGAGTTGGCCGAGGATCGGGTCGGCAAAGCGAAGAAGGAGTTGGAGCAGCTGCGAGACCAGATGGCCCGTCTGGAAGGCCGCTATCGCCAAGCAGAGGCCGACGTCAAGAAAGCCCGCTCCACGACCAAGAAAGCCCGTCTGGCCGAGCAGAAGGCCAGGCGCTCGCTGGAAGAAGCCCGGGCAATGCTCGAGGATCTGGAGAACCCGGACCGGTAAAAGCTCAGCTTCGAGCGAGGCCCTACTCACTCCCACCGACGAAAGCAGCCAAGCGCCGAGCCCCGCCGAAAACCCCGCCACGCCAGGAGACGGAAGACGGAAGACGGAGGACGGAAGACGGAGGACGGAAGACACAAGACAAACCCTTCTCAGCCCAGATAGCAAATCAGGAAAACGCAGCGAATTCTAGCAAAGGCCGCCGCCCGGTTTCCGAGGGGTCCAGACTGACGGACCATTCCTGTCGGTCGTTTCTGTTTTCTGAAGAAGCGGAGAACAATGAGCGGGAAACGGTCGGGCTGAAGCGGGGCCCGTGGCACGCTGGCCAGAATGCCGCCGGACCCCATGAGCCGGGCTATTCAGCCTCACCTGAACACCTCCACAGGGATTGACCCGAAACACCGCTGAATTCCGGCCAACCCTTCCGGGGGCGCTGGGACTTCCGAAGGGAGCAGAAGCTCCTTCCGGTTGCGCCGGCAAAGTGCCAACCTCGTCCCCACGCAGGTGCGATGGAAACATCTGTTCGGCCCAAGGGCATTATTTGTCAATTTGTTCGTTCTGTCAACAAAAAATACCGCCTCTCTGCTTCGGCCTTCCGAAACGGTTCATCGAGCGGAACCCCCGGGGCCAGCCGCGACTCGAGTTGCCGGCGGCGAGACCGGACCGCGCGGAGGACGACGAGGGGAGGCGCATGCTTGCTCAAGCAGTCGATCTGCCGGTAGTGTAGAACTCCGATGCTGGACACTTTCCTCCGGGCAAATCGTGCCAAGCGCCCACGGTCCGTCCTGATCACGGGAGCAACTTCGGGGATCGGCCTGGAGTTGGCTCGACTCTACTCTGAACAGGGCTGTCGTCTGGTCCTGGTCGGGCGGCGCGATGCGAGGGAACTCGATCCCTC
>JBFGHF010000595.1:0-3221 GCA_041578355.1 Acidobacteriota bacterium | reverse complement strand
CTCATCCTACTGGCGCTGCTGCTGGGGGCGGTCGCGGTCTACCGGTTGCGACAGCCCAGGATGGCTTGAGCACTTTGCTCGTACCCCTGCCGGTCGAACGCTTTCAACCCCGAAGCCGAACCGGCTTGTTGTCGCGTCGAGCCTGCCCAGTGGTCGGTTTGGGATTGGTGCTTGGTTCTTGGAGCTTCCGAGCCTAACAGGCCCGGTCTGGCGGGGCCGACGAGACTCGAACTCGCGACCTCCGGCGTGACAGGCCGGCGTTCTAGCCAACTGAACTACGACCCCGCCATGGGGAAACAGGGATTATATCACTGAAGTGGCGAGGGACGAATGGCGAATGACGAATGAGAAGGTTGGGAGCTTGGGTTCCTGATCTTCGAGCTTACTTCTCCACGGGTAGTGCGCAGGCTTCGGGGCATTGTCTATCCGCAACTCCGGCGGCGCCCTCATTTCGGTCCCAACGTGCGCAGGCTCAAGAGTTTTAGTCCGCTCACCTGGCGTTAAACGTGGCGCAGGCATCCTGCCTGTGCTGTTTTTCGGAGCACAGCCTGGAAGGCTGCGCCACGACTAGTTCTCGACGCGCAGCACCTTTGCGGGGTCGATTTTCAGGACCCTCCTGGCGGGCAAGTAGATGGCGACGAGAGCGGTGACGACCAGAACGGCGCCGGCGGCCAGGTAGGCGGTGGGGTTGTGAGGGTCGATGCCGAAGAGGAAGACGCTCAGAATTTGAGAGATCCAGTAGGTGGCGAGCAAGCCGAGGGCGATTCCGATCGCGATCAGCGACACGCCTTCTCGAAGCACCAGGCCGAGGATCTGCGAGGGGCGAGCCGACAGGGCCATGCGGATTCCAAATTCGCGGTTTCGCTGCTGGACGGCCGAGGCCAGCAGTCCGTGAATCCCGAGCGCGGCCAGCAGCAGTGCGGCCAGGCTGAAGACCGTGATCAGGGCGCTGATCGAGCGCTCCTGGGACACCGAATTGTGGATCAGGTCGGGCAGTGCCGCCACCATGTCGATGGGACGCTGGTAGCCGGACTGGTAGATGGCCTGCTTGACCATTGGGATGACCGACTCGGGAGGCAGTGTGGTTCTCGATACGAAAGAAATCGACCAGTTGAGCATGGGCGCCTGCGGGTAGTGCAGGAAGACTTCGGGCGCGGCTTCGCGGGCCAGAGAAAAGCGCCGGACGTCACCCACCACGCCCACCACCTGGGCGCGGATTCCGCGGCCGTATTCCAGGTTGATCCAGTCGCCGACAGGGTCGTCGGCGGGCCAGAAGCGGTTGGCCATGCTCTCGTTGATGAGGCAGACCCGGGGCGCCTCGCCGTGATCGAGAGATTCGAAAAAGCGGCCTTTTCGCAAGGGGATGCCCATTACTCGAAAGTAGTTGCCCGTGGCTGCCGAGAGTAAGGCGATCGGTTTGCTCTTGTCGTCTACGGGAGGCCTTCCTTCAATGGTGAAAGCAGGGTCCATCTCGATGCTCTCGGTAGTGAAGGGCAGGGTCAGGACTCCGCCCGCGGCCTCGACTCCCGGGACGCTCTCCAGACGCTCCAGAATCCGGTTGTAGAGTCCCTGTCGGCGGCTTGGGTCCCCGTATGTGAAAATCTGGGCCGCGACCACGTTCTCCTGGCGAAAGCCCGGATCGACGCGGATCAGATTCTGAAAGCTCTGCAGCAACAGAGTCGCCGACACGCAGAGGACCAGGGCCAAGGCGAGCTGGACGATCACGAAGCCTTTGCGAAATCGCTGATGAAACCGCGCCGGGCTTACGGTCCGGCCTCCCCTCAAGTAGTTCTCCAGTCCGCTGCCCAGACGCATCGAGGGCACCAAGCCGAAGAGCAGCGACGCCGCCAGCCCCACCAGGACGGCGAACCCGAAGATCGGAAGGTTGAATCCGACTTCAGCCTGCCGCGGAAGGTCGTCCCCCAGCAGGATCATGAGCAGCGATGCGCCCCAGCGGGCCAGCAGCAGGCCCGCCAACACGCCCAGCATGGAGAGAAAGACGCTCTCCACGGCTAGCTGCCGGAGCAGCCTGGACATCGAGGCCCCCATGGCTGCGCGAATCCCGAACTCGCGGACGCGCGCCAGGTTTCGGCTCAACAGCAGGCCCCCCAGATTGGAGCAGACGATGAGCAGCACCAGGACGACGGCCCCGAAGAAGACCCAGAGCGCGGGACGGGCGCGCTCGACCAGATGATCGGCCAAAGGCGTCAAAGAGATTCCCATGGCGGCGTTGGCGGCTGGATACTCCTCGGACAATTGTTGGAAGACCCCCTCCATGTCGGCGCGTGCCTGCTCGAGCGTGATCCCGGGCGCCAAACGTCCCACTACCGTCAGGTAGGTGCTGCTGCGTTGATTCAGAGGACCGGAAGGCAGGGGCCAAGGTGACCAGATCTCGGTCTCGGCGGGAAAACGGAACTCACTGGGGAGGATCCCGACCACCTGGAAGGGTTGGCCGTCGAGCGAAAGCGTCTCGCCCACAAGCTCGGCGCCGCCGAACTGGCGTTGCCAGATCCCGTAACTGAGCAAGGCTACCTGGTGGTTTCCGGGCTGGAACTCGCTCTCTTCGAAAAGCCGCCCCCGGAAGGGCTTCACTCCCAGGGCCTCGAAATATTCCGGCGTCACCCGACTGGCTTCGAACTCAATAGGCTCGGCTTCCTCCACGTAGTCGTATCCGTAGGGCTGGGCGGCCGCCAGTTTTTCGAACGCCAAACTCCGCTCCTTGAAGTCGAAAAAGTTGTCGGGACTGACTTCATCGAGGGCGCCTCCGGCTTGATGATCGATCTGCCGGATGGTGATGATGCGTTCGGGCTCGGGAAACGGGAGCGGGCTGAGCAGGACTCCGTGGACCACGGTGAAGACGGCCGTGACGGAGCCGATGCCCAGACCCAAAGTGAGGACTACGACCAAGCTGAATCCCGGGCGCCGCCAATATTGTCGGAATGCAAAACGGAGGTCGTTCCAGAGCTGGCTCATTTTCTTCTCCATGCCTGTGATTTGGGTTGGCACCGAGCTGGGATCGGGAGGGCGGAGCGGCCGATTGGCGGGCGGCTGCTCGAGCTCGAAGAGGTCGTCGAAGTCGAGTCCCAGGCCGTCGAGGAGTTTTTGGCGGATGCGGGCGCTGGGGTAGGGCCGGCGCCCGTTGACGAGCATCGAGAGGTGACCGCTGGAGACGCCCAGCTTCTGGGCCCAGCGGTTCTGGGTGATGTTGCTGCGGGCGAGGT
>JBFGHF010000594.1:0-3223 GCA_041578355.1 Acidobacteriota bacterium | reverse complement strand
GCGCTGTCGAGAGAGCCATGAAGAACAGAATCGGCCCTTGAGCGAGAAGAGAAGTCAGCATGTCGAGTTTCCTTTGAACGTCAGCATAACCTCCCGTCACTCCGCCCACAACCACACTGCCGGCTCGAAAAAAACAGTGACAAGGCGTATCTTGGTGTTGGCCGCTATTGAATGACGAGCAGGGATGCTCGTCCCACGGAGACAAGGGATGCGACGCCGGTCGGGCAAGACTCGAAATCTGATCTTGATGACCGTTCTGGCCGGCAGTCTGGTCTCCAGTCAGATTTTCAAGCCGGCCAAGCCAACCCTGAGGGAAAGGATCCTGGAGGAGTTTTCCCTCGATCCGGGCCCTCCTCCGATCCCTCGAGACAATCCGCAGAGCGTTCAAAAAGTGGCCCTCGGGGAAGCGCTCTTCTTCGACCCCAATCTGTCTTCCTGCGGAACGATCGCGTGTGCCACCTGCCATATCCCGGAGCAGGGCTTCAGCGACGGTTTGAGAATCTCGAAAGGCTGCGGAGGCGCCGCAGGCAGGCGCAATTCCAATACGGTTTACAACACCGCTTATCTCACGCATCTCTTCTGGGACGGCCGGGCACGATCACTGGAGGAACAGGCGCATGGACCGATTCAGGATCCGGCGGAGATGGCCAATACTTGGGACAATGTCCTGAAATACCTCTCCACCGGAGAGCATCCGGTCACCGGGCAGAGCTTTCCGGACAGCGCCCGCTTGTACGGCAAATCCTTCGGCGAAGTCTTTTCAGGTGAAATCTCGTCGGCCACGGTGTCCAAGGCCTTGGCCGCCTACCAACGAACCGCGATCAGCGGCAATGCGCCGTTCGACCGCTGGATCGAGGGGGACGATTCCGCGCTTTCAGCCGCTCAGAAGCGCGGCGCCTCGGTCTTTTTCGGCCGCGGTCAATGCTCCCGATGCCATTCGCCTCCCCACTTCACCGATTCGGATTTCCACAATGTCGGGGTCCCCAGCCTCCGCAACCAGAAACCGGGCAAGTATCCCCACAACGAACGGATCTGCTACGGAATCCCCGCAGACGTGGACCCGGGACGTGCCGAGGTCTTGCAATCGTCCTGCTCGGAGGTGGGCAAGTTCAAGACCCCCACGCTGCGCAACGTGGAGCTTTCGGGGCCCTACATGCACAACGGCCGTTTCGGGACGCTCGAAGAGGTGCTGCAGCACTACTGGAGGGTGGCGCGAGGGACGACTACTCCCCCGGCGGGGACACTGGATGAAGTAATCGACTCCGTCCGGCTGACCGATTTCGGCGGCCATCCCGACGACCTCCTGGTTCTCGCCGAGTTCTTGAAGGCGTTGACCGGCAGTCAACTGAGGAGCCCGGGCCGCGGCATCGCTCCCCCAGAAGAACCCCGCTGAAAACCGCCTCTATCGAAGCGTCGCCTCTGAGGGACCCGGCGGACATCGAATCTCCCTTGTTTCGGCGAATCGGGGGCTGACGGTCGAAGACGGGCGGAGAATGCGGGGGCGGCTCACCGCTCGTTTCGAGCCTCAAGTTGGCTGGGAACCATCACCAGCTCGGCCCGGTGTTTTTCCACCTCCGCCAGCAAATCGGCGACCACTTCGGGATGGCGCTCGGCCAGGTCGTACTGCTCGGATGGGTCGTGGTCGAGATGAAACAGCAGCGGCGGGTCGTGTTCGGTGAGTTGATTGTCGGACTCGTAGGCCCATTCGGTGAGGAGGTGAGCCTTCCAGGGCCCCTTACGCACCGCGTACAGCTCTCTTCTGCGGTAGAAGAAGTAGCTCTGACGGACTTCCCGACCGGACTCGCCCCGGAGAATTCCCAGCAGGTCGCGGCCGTCGATCACGCGATCGGAAGGCGCATCCACCCCGGCCATGGCCAACGCAGTGGGAAAAAGATCCATGGTACTGGTGATCGCCGCACTGACCGAGCCGCCCGGGATGGTTCCCGGCCACCAAGCCATACCGGGCACTCGCATGCCGCCCTCCCAGGTCATTCCCTTGCCACCGCGCAACAGCCCCGCCGATCCTCCATGGGTGTCGAAGACCAACCAAGGTCCGTTGTCGCTGGTGAAGAAAACAAGCGTGTTCTCCGCCAACCCCTCCCGGCGCAAGGTGTCGAGCACTTGGCCGACACTCCAATCGATCTCCTCGATCACGTCCCCGTAAAGCCCTCGTCGACTGACACCCGCGAAGTCCTCCGAGCGGAAGAGTGGGACATGGGGGAGGTTGTGCGCCAAATAGATGAAGAAAGGCCCTTCCCGGTGCTCCTCGATAAAGCGAACAGCTTCCTCGGTGTAGCGTTTCGTGATGGTGTTCTGATCGGCTGGACGCTCGATGATTTCTTCGTCTCGCATCAACGGCACGTTCCAATACTCTACCTTGGGTTCCCAGAAGATGTCCCGTCCCCCCTTGACGTCACGGTCCATGTCGTTCGAATAGGGAATCCCGTAGTAGGTGTCAAATCCGTTGCGGGTGGGCAAATAGGGAGGCAAGTGGCCTAGATGCCATTTTCCGACCGCGGCGGTGGCGTAGCCCTTCTCTTTGAGAGCCTCCGCAATGGTGATCTCGTCCGCGGGCAACCCGAGCTTGGAATCGGGGAAGAGCACGCGCCTTTGACCCGCCATGCCGTTACGCACCGGCAGGCGCCCGGTCAGCAGGGCGGCGCGGCTGGGAGTGCAGACCGACGACGCCGAATAGAACTGGGTGAACTTCATGCCCTCCTCGGCCATGCGGTCGAGGTTGGGCGTACGGATGGTGGGATGGCCGTAGACGCCGAGATCTCCGTAGCCCAGGTCGTCGGCGAAGATCACGACCAGGTTGGGCAGCCGTTCCACTGGCCCTTCGGGCGCTTGATTGCACCCCACCAGCAAGAACAAGGTCGCCAGGATCAGCCGGCGGACGAGGAAATCGGCCAACGCATCATTGTCTTTATGAAATGAACCATCTGTCATGGATTGCATACTTCCGAGCGGCCTGGGTTCTTCACTGACGATCTCTTCCCAGGTGCCTGTCGGCGAAGTCCAGATAGCGCTCCCAGTCGTAGAGAGTGACGTCGTGTTTGCCGCTGCGAATGTGGTAGCCGATCGAGTTCATGACGGGCCGGTTCAGGGGCGGCCTCTCCTCGGTCTCGAGGCCCTCCTTGCCCAGCAGTCGATAGACCGGCCCGGCATGGACCGCCGAGAGAAACTCGCCGCGGGGGTCCGCCCAGAGGTCTTCCTCCGCGCT
>JBFGHF010000593.1:0-3223 GCA_041578355.1 Acidobacteriota bacterium | reverse complement strand
TCTCTCCCGAATCGGCCCCGAGATCGACGACTATGTACAGCTGAATCTGCCCCCCGTCCGGAAAACGGGCTCCAGCGTCTTGGAGGGCGTGGTGGTCCACATCGACAAGTTCGGAAACGTGATCACCAGTCTGCGCCCGGAACACGTCGAGGAGCACTATGGCGAGGAATTTTCCCCCCGTCTGTTCCGAATCCAGGAAACGCAGGTGGATCGTCACTGTCGATTCTACGCCGAGGGCGGGGCGGATGGGGTTTTCTCTTTGATCGGCAGCAGCGGTTACTACGAGATCGCGGCACTCAAGAAGCCTGCAGCCGGCTTGATCAAAGCCCGCCGGGGTATGAAGGTGGCGCTCGAAGTGGGTCCCGCGCCCGCCGCCACCGGCGCCCCGCCCCCACCCGACCGCGGCCGGCCCTGAGCGAAGCAGCATGTATTCACCCCGGGTGCGGCAATTGATCGCGGAGTTGCCCAATCGAGGCAGGCTCGAGCAGTCGACGCACCACGGTGAAGCGGAGAATCCGCTCTGCGGCGACCGCGTCGAATTCGACCTGCGCGTCGAGAGCGGCGAGGTTCTAGAGTGCCGCTTCCGGGCCGAAGGATGTCCCGGCGCCGTGGCGTCGGCCGCCGCCACGGCCTTGTTGGTCGAGGGCCTGAGCCTCTCCCAGGTTGCCGAGCTGACGCCGGAGGCGATCTTGAAGGATATCGGCGGCTTGCCTCCCCACAGGCGGCATGGTGCCCAGCTCGCCATCCAAGCCTTGCAGAAATCGCTGACGAAAATCGTTTGAGTGTCCTTTTTTTCGAAAAAGGGACGGGCTGTTCCTCGGGGGCGGGAGCGCAGCCTGGAAGGCCGCGCCACGGAAGGCCGCGCCACGGCAAAGGGGACGGGCTGTTCTTCGGGGGGCGGGAGCGCAGCCTGGAAGGCCGCGCCACGTAGTCACCTTCAGAACAGCTCCATCTGAGTGTCGTCCCCGATCACTTTGGCGAAATGGAGTCCGTGCAATTCCAAGAGCGGTTCGGCGACCGGTCTGATCTGCTTTTGCACGTAGTGCTCGTAATCTATCGAGTTGCGGCGCTCCGCGGCGGGCTCGGGACCCCGGGTGGTCATCAGGTAGGAGACCAAACGCCGGGGACGTTTCTTCGATTTGCGGGCCGCCGGAACGTGAGGAGGTGTCGTGGCGGTGTAGGAATCGAGTCCTTTTCGCAGCGCCTTGCGGTAGACAAGGAGATGGTCGAGTTTTCCAGCGCGCAGTTCCACGGTGATCCGCTCCAGGTAGTTTTCAAGCGGCCTTCCGGAGAAGAGGCGGTCGTAAAGCTCTCGTTGAACCTGCCGCGCCAAATCGGTCCAGTCCCGCCGGACGACCTCCATCCCGGTGAAGACTACCTCCCGCCTGCCCTCTCGCTCCACCAAGCCCGCGTAGCGTTTTCGCGCGCCTCCCGTCCCCTGCCGCGTGGCGGGAAGGTGCAGCTTGTGGTAAAGCCCTTCCAACTGAAGCTCCAGTCGGCTTTCCACGCCCCATTCCGAGCGGACGTGATCGGAAAGTCGGGAGTTGATCAGGGCGGCGAGTTGCCGGCCCAGCCGTCCCGCCTCGCCGGCCTCGGAGCAACCCGAAAGAACAAAGAGGCTGTCTGTATCGCCGTAGAGGACGCGCAGCCCCTCGGATTCGAACTGTGAGCGCGTCCAGCGCAGGATGAGTTGACCGAAGGTGGTGATGGCTCCGGCGAGCTCGGGGCGATAGAACCTGCACGCCCGCGTCCCCAAGACTCCGTAGAAAGAGTTCATCAGGATCTTGATGGCGTGGCTGGCAACCCGGTCCTTGCGGGAGATCGCCTCCTCTCGGCGGGGAAAGAGTTCGTCGATGAGTCGGGGCAAGATGCCCGCCTTGCGGCGGAAAGCAGCCCCGTTGGGGGCGACTATGGGATCGTCCTCGGCCGTGGGATCGGGCAGATGGCCGAGCGGGTCGATCTGAAAGGTCCGAATCAAGCTCGGGTAGAGACTCTTGAAATCGAACACCAAGACGTTGTCGTAGAGACCCGGCTGCGAGTCGAAAACCAGACCTCCCGGGTTCTCCGGAGGCGGCTGCTCGGATCTTCGCACCGACGGCGCCGCCACGCGGCGGACATGCAGTTGACTCAGATAGAGGAAGTCGAATGCCGCAATCGACGACGAGACGCGGTCGATCGGCATTCCCGTCAGCAGGCTCCGCTCCACGGCCAGTTCGATCAGTTTGAGTCGGCCGAGAATCCTCGTAACCAGCTCTGCATCGTTCAAGTTGTAGTCCACCAGGCGGGGCAGATCGGAGCGGTAGCACTCCAAAATCTCCTCAGCTCGGTGCCGTCCTCCGATCTGTTTGCCACGCCCCAGAACCTGATTGGCCACGAAATCGAGGGAGTATCGCTCGGCCTTGACATAGGCGCCCCGGATCAGGTCGATTCCATCCAGGACGAGGCGCCCCGGAACGCTCGCCTCCCACGTGCGCCAGGAAGACCTGGCGGGCCGGAGCCGCAACTCGCCGCGGTCTCGGCCCAGCTTGAGAGACACGGAAACACGCGAAGCCCAATTCTGAAGAACGCGCAAATCGAAATCGATCAGGTTCCAGCCGGTGAGGATATCCGGGTCGATCTCCTTGACCCTCTTGCAAAAATGCAGCAACAGATCGCGTTCCCGGCTAAACCCGCGGGCGTTTCCGGGAAGCGATCTCTCGCGGGGATCGAAGACCAGCACCTCGCTGGCTCCCGCACCGTAGAGGGCGATCGAGAGCACTCGCTTTGCGCTGGGATCCGTCTCGATATCGATGGAAAGGGCGCTCAGCCGGGGAGTCCAACGAACCGGGCGGACACGGGGATTCTGGTAGACTCGCCCCAGTCCCTCGACTTCTCCCCAGGCGCCTTCCAACTCCAACGAGCCGCGGATGCCTCGGTCGATCAGAAAACGTCGGGCGAAGGGAACGTCCGCCTCGTAACAGGGGATCCCGTTGCGGAATAGCTGCTCTCTCAAATGAGGAGTGTCTGCCGGGGTCTTTACTTCCACCTCGACGACCGGCGCTGCCTCCATCGTCCGGCGGCCGCAGCTTTTCTGCCGGCGCGCCCCCAATTGCCGGGCCCGCTTGGAGTCGGAGGCGCGGATGTAGAAGTGAGGACGGGTGCGGTCGTCGCGCAGCAGGAAAGTCTCCCCGTTCTCGAGCCGCCCGTAGAGATGAACGATGGGCCGTCCCCACTCGATTCGGTA
>JBFGHF010000592.1:0-3231 GCA_041578355.1 Acidobacteriota bacterium | reverse complement strand
GGGGTCTTTCGCCGTGGGAAAGACCAGCTTGGTACGGCGCTTCGTACACGGGCTTTTCTCCGAAAAATACCTGACGACGGTGGGAGTCAAGATCGACAAGAAAATCGTCGATGTCGACGGCACCGAAATCAAGTTGGTTTTGTGGGACCTTCACGGCGACGATGAGTACCAGAGAGTTCGGATTTCCTACATGAGGGGAGCCAGCGGGTATTTCCTGGTTGCCGACGGCACGCGCAAAGCGACTCTCGATCAAGCATTGGTGCTGCAGAAGAGCGCCGCGGAAAACCTGGGCGATGTCCCTTTCTTCCTGCTGCTCAACAAGGTGGATTTGACTCGCGAATGGGAAGTCGAAGACGAGGATTTGAATGAGTTGTTCGAAAGCGGATGGAACGTTCTGAAAACCAGCGCCAAGACCGGGCAGGAGGTGGAGCAGGCGTTTCAGTCTCTGGCGCGGGACATGGTTTCCGAAGCGAAAGCCAAGTGAATTGACGACAATCATGAAGAGCAGGCTTCCGGCAACAAGATGAGAGAGAAGATAAAACAGTTGCAGCTCGCCGACCTGTTTCCAGCTCTGAGAACCTGCGTCATGGAGCGACTCGAGGAAGGCCGTTTTCGATTGATGGCTCCGGTCCCGGAATGGCTGCTCGGCTTCGACTTGACCTCCGAGGAGCTGACCGCAGGCTTCCAGCCTGGCGAACAGTTTCCGTTTCTGGAGAACTTCATCGCCGATTCCGAGGCATTTTGGCGGAAGGGAAGCGGAGGTGTGCTCCGGTCGGGGCCTTGGGTGGAAACGACCACCGACGGCGCGGAATGCCACCTCGAAGCCTCGGCGCTGCTGGTCAACGGCGCTGAGGTGCTGCTGGTCCAAGAGTTGATCGAAAGCTACGAAGAACGCCGAAAATTGCTGCAGCGCGCCCGGGAAAACAGCCTCAACTACCAGCGGCTGATCAAGGAGATTCAAGAGAAGGAAGTTTTGTTGCATTGCATCGTCCACGACTTGGCCGGACCCCTGATGGGACTCAAGGGGCTTTTGACGCTGCTGGGCCGCGAAGAACTGAGCGAATCGGGCCAGAGGCGTCTGCGCCTGGGGCAACAGGCCTCCGAGAAGCTGGAGTCATTGATGCAAGGGATTCTCGAGGTGTTCTCGGCGGAATTGGAGGCGTTCGAAGCCTTTTCGTCGGATTCGTCGACGGCGCCCGACATCGCCGAAGCGGTGGGGACGGTGGTGGAGATGCTCAGACCCGCCGCCACACTCAAGGACATCGCTCTCAAGATCGAGTCCCGATTGGGCAAAGGCGAGCGGCGAAAAGTGGTGGGGGAAGCCCCGCGCCTCGAGCGGGTGCTCTTCAATCTTCTGGAAAACGCTTTCCGTTATACACCTGGGGAAACCACGGTGACCGTGTCGATCAAGGGCGACGAGGAAGAGATCCTGGTGGAAGTGTGCGATCAAGGCCCCGGCATCGAGCCCGAAATCGTACCTCAACTCTTCAGGAAAATCATGCAGGGCAAAGGTCGAACCGGAAAGTCGGGACTCGGCCTCTATTTCTGCAGAATCGTCGTCGAACGCTGGGGAGGCACGGTGGGGTATTCTCCACGTGACGGCGGCGGCTCGATCTTCTGGTTTCGTCTCCCCAGGGCTCAGTTGAAAACGGCTTCGTAAAGAGTGTGATCGGCTTCTTGACCCACGGGTACGAGAAAAATCTCGATCCTGCCGCTGTTCTTGTTCTTCAGTGCGTAAACCTGCTGGGGAAGGATGGGTTCGCGAGGTCCGTGGAACTCGAGCGAAAAAGGCACCCTTTCGTTGGGCCGCAATTGGGCCTTCAGCCGCTCGCTGGCTTGTTGCTCGGTTCTGGCGAGCTTCAAATCCAGCCCCGGTGCGTCCTCCATTCTGAAGACCTCACCCACCAAGTCCGCCCACTCCTGGAATGTCAAAACTCCCTCCGTCGACTGCTGATGATTTCCAAGAGAAGCTGACTTGTCAAGACGGATCGATGGTCCCGGCCTTTCGGAGGATTTCAGATGTGGAAGTGCTACAATCGCGGCGATGTGGGAGAAAATAAACTTTCGTCCCATCCAGCCGGAGGACGAGAGCTTTTTGTGCGAGCTCTACGCCAGCACCAGACGAGATGAATTGGCTTCCGTGGACTGGGACGAGACCCAGAAGGAGAGTTTTCTCCGCCAGCAGTTCGAGGCCCAGCACACCTTCTACAGTCAGCACTTCGACGGTGCCCACTTCGACGTCATTCTGCTCGGGGACAAGCCGATCGGACGCCTTTATGTCGACCGCAGGGATGATGAGATCCGTCTCATCGACATTGCCCTCCTGCCGGAACACCGCAACAGCGGCATAGGCAGTTTCCTGATGCGCGATTTATTGAGCGAGGCGGAAAAGCGAGGACAACCCGTCCGTATCCACGTCGAAAAGTTCAATCCGGCCCTGCGCCTCTACCACCGGCTGGGCTTCGAGCAAATCGAGGACCAAGGGGTCTATTGGCTGCTCGAGTGGCGGCCGGTCTGAAGCAGAAAACCGGAATCCATGGCGTGCCGGATTCGATATCTCGATTCTCAATAGGAACGCGGGTGGTGGACAGTGCTATACTCTCGCCGAGTTCATCCCCTGCTGCACCACAAGGAGGAGCCGTGGCCCTTCTCAGCCGCTGCCTCGTTTGGTTTGTCTTCGCTGGATTCTTGGTCAATCCGTCCGTCTTCGCCCAGCAACCGCCTACGCCGCAACCGCCTCCGCCCAATCCCTCGCCCTCGCCTGCGCCGACACCTCGATCGACGCCGCAACCGACCGAGGAGATGCCCAGAGTTCTGTTTTTGAATGGTTCGGTGTTGATGGCTGATGGATCGCCACCGCCCCGGGATCTGGACGTGGAGCTGATTTGCAGCGGGCGCGTGGTCCAGAAGACGAACGTCAGCGGCAATGGGCATTTCAGTTTCGATCTGGGTCGGAATCGTCAGCAAGTGGTGGCCGACGCCAGCATGGGCGGCTGGGAGAGCGCCTGGCCCAATGCGGGAGGCAGCAGCGGTTCCTCGGGATTGGAGTCGCTCGGGGTTCGTTCCGCCGGATTGGGGCGAGTGGATCTAAATGCTTGCGATGTGCGCATTCCTCCCAGGCCGGGATACCACTCCAACCAAGTCCACCTCCGTACTCGCAGCGTTTTCGACAATCCCGACATCGGGACCATTGTTCTGCAGCGCCTTTCCGCTGACCACGGAACCGTCATC
>JBFGHF010000591.1:0-3240 GCA_041578355.1 Acidobacteriota bacterium | reverse complement strand
GCAATACCTCCTCGCTTCCCATTCACCAGATCGCCGAGGGCTGCCGGCGCCCCCGACAGGTCATCGGAATGCATTATTTCTCGCCCGTCCAGAAGATGCCGCTTCTGGAGATCGTCGTCACCGATCAGACGGCCGACTGGGTGCAGGCGACCGCGATCGATCTGGGGATTCGGCAAGGCAAAACCGTCATCGTGGTGGGGGACGGCCCAGGCTTTTACACCACGCGAATCCTGGCGCCCATGATGAACGAGGCCCTGTTGCTGCTCGAAGAGGGCGGCCGGATCGAGGAAATCGACAAAGCCATGCGCCGCTTCGGCTTCCCCGTGGGACCGCTGACTCTGATGGACGAAGTGGGTCTGGACGTGGGGGCTCATGTCACCCGGGTGCTGGCCGACCTCTTCGCGGCGCGCGGTTTGACCGCCACCAACAGAGCCCAGGAACTGGTCGACGACGGCTACAAAGGACGCAAGAACAAGCGTGGATTCTTCCTCTACGAGGGAAAGAAGAAAAGCCTCAACTCCGAGATCTACAAACACTTCGGAGGGTCGAGCCGGCGTTCCATCCCCGACAGCCAGATCCAGGAACGCCTGTCGGGAGTCATGATCAACGAAGCCGTGCTCTGCCTGCAGGAAGGGATTCTGCGCTCCCCTCGAGACGGAGACCTGGGCGCCATCCTGGGACTTGGCTTCCCACCCTTTCTGGGAGGGCCGTTCCGCTACATCGACAATGCGGGGGCCGCGGCAATCGTGGAACGCTTCGAGGGCCTGCAGAGGGTCCACGCGCCCCGCTTCGAAGCCGCCCCGCTCCTGCGGGAGAAGGCGGCTCAGGCGTCGAGCTTTTATCGTCCTTAGTACAGTGGTTCGGAAATACGGCAACAAATGAAGAGCGAGAGCGAGAGCGAGACCGAGACCGAGACCGAGACCGAGCGAGAGCAAGGCGGGCGGGGTGTCCAGCAGGCATTTCTCGGAATACCCTCAGCGAAAACCTTTCCCGGAACTGCCAGGCAGAGGACAATCCCGTCTGTGCCCGCAAACTCGGTCTCGATCTCGCTCCTCGGTCTCGCTCTCGGCTTTATACGTCGCCGTATTCATGGAAACGGGGCGCGGGAGGTCGAAGGCACAAAGCCGCCGCCGTCCCCTAACGCAGCCTTCCAGGCTGCCCCCGAAAGAAGCCACACCCAACGAGCGGGCAGGCTCATTCAGACATCGATCCGCATGCCGTCGTAGGCGACTTCCGCCTTACCTTCATAACCCGACTCCCGCACCTCGGCGATCAGATCGTGGCCGTCGCAGACCGGATAGATGTGGGTGAGGATCAGGCGCCGGACTCCCGCCTCCCGCGCCGCCTTGCCGGCAAGCCGGGGATTGAGATGACCCTCTACTTTGTAGGAGGACGGAGTGGACGATTCGACCAACGCCACGTCGGCGTTCTCGAGGAGCTTGACCAGGTTCTCGCAGTAATCGGTGTCGCCCGAGTAGGCGAAGACCCCGCCTTTCGAGTCCTTGAAGCGAAACCCCAGGCTGTTGTCGGTGTGTGCGACGGCAAAAGGCTCCACGGACCAGTTTCCGTAGTCGAGCGCCTGACGCATCTCGAGAATGGTCAATCGGGGACTGTCGAGAGGAAGCACATAACCGAAGGCCTCGGACAATTGGACGTAGAGCTCCTTGATTCCTCGAGGCCCCGCCAAAGTCATCTTCTGATCCGGGAAATAAGCCTCGATGCGGAGTGCGAAGAAGAGTGGAGCTATGTCTCCGATGTGGTCGGGATGGAAGTGGGAAACGAAGACCTGGCGGAGATCGGAAACGGGCAGACCCGCCTTCTCCATTCGTTGCAACGATCCCGAGCTCGGATCCACCAGGACGGTGTATCCCTCGCCGAAATCGATGACGAACCCGGGAGAGGCGCGATCAGGCCGGGGAATACCGGTCCCGCTTCCCAGAATGGTGACCTGCATCGGTCTACAGCCTAGCACCCCGAGACGTCGTAACGCCTGCGGAGCGTCCTTTTTCGTTCTGCCTGCCGGGCAGCGGAGGCGTTGGAGTTCCTACCGAATCCTCTTGCCGGAGAAGGCCATTTCGAATAAAATTCGAGCCTGGTGAAATCTCATTGAAAAAACTTTCTTCTGTGAAAAGACTGACTTCCGTTGTCGTTCTGTTTCTGCTGAACGGTGTGATTCTGACCGCCGGGTCGGAAGAGCCGCCGGAGCAGCCGAGTGAACCGGGGCATGGAGTCCCCGAAGAGGATCGGGCCTCTTTGCAGGACCCTTTCTTCTCGGAGCAATTGCCTCGCCCTCGCAAGTACACCCACGATCAGTTCTTCAAGGACTTGATCCTGGACCAGAAGGCGATCTGGACCAGTCCCTTCTCTCTTGAAAGAAAAGACGCCAAGTGGGTGCTCCCCGTGGGTTTGGCCGCAGGCGCCCTGATGGCCTTCGATCAGAAGGTCTCGGAAGGCGTGCGCGGTAGAGACGGCGAGAGCTTGGGCCTCAAGATCTCCAACAGCGGAGGCCCCACCAACTTCGGGGCGGCCGCCGCCGTCTACGCCTTCGGCGCCCTCACCGAGCGGCCCAAGCTGCGCGAAACGGGACTTCTGGGGGTTCGAGCGGTTTCCAGCACCTGGTTCACCGTCCAGGTGATCAAGCACGCCACCAACCGGGAACGCCCCAAACGGCTGGACTCGTTCCAAGAGGGGGATTTCTGGTCGGGTGGAAAGTCGTTTCCCTCGGGTCACGCCGCTTCCACCTGGGCCTGGGCCACGGTCATCGCCGAACAGTACCCCGAGAAGAAGTGGGTTCGCTGGGGCGCCTACGCTTTCGCCACGGCGGTCAGCGTTTCGCGTGTGCCGGCGCAGAAGCACTTTCCTTCCGACGTGGTGATCGGCTCTGTCATCGGCCATTTCATCGGCCGCTACGTGGTCAAGAGCTGGCAACGGAAAAGCCGGCAGGAGATCCTGCTGCTCCAGCGGGATTAGCCTCAGGCCGCAGGATTTTCGCGGCGGGGAGAGTGCTGCCCCGCTGTCGTCTTCCAATTCGCCAACCCAGCAACAGGAGCCACACTCAGCAGGCCCGACGAACCGAATTGTTCGCCGCCAGCTTGGTTCATTGGCATTGTTCGATATTGTCCCTGCCGGAGATCGGCTTGTCGCCGTCTTCACCAGGCCAACCCGCAACAGCAGCAACACTCAGCAGGACGCAAGAATCTCAGGCCGCCTTTTTGACCTTCTTCTCCTTCTCCTTCTTCG
>JBFGHF010000590.1:0-3249 GCA_041578355.1 Acidobacteriota bacterium | reverse complement strand
CCGATCTCTCAGGTTGACCAGTCCGACGGCCAGAGCTAGCCCCGACAGGACCAAAACCAGAACTGTCTTGAAGCGGTTCGGTGTCGCCATCAGTCTGCTATCGGGCGTCTGCGCACACAATACTCCCGGAGATACAACCTACCACGAGCAATTTTAGCAACTTAGATGCCACAAAAGCCGGAGAGTGGCTAACTATATGAGTACCCGATCCTTGCGCGGCTTCGCCGGAGTCGCGAGTCGCTCTTTGACGGAGGAAAGATTCAAATAATTGAATGTCGGTCCAGTTCATTGGATTGGAGGTTGCCGGCAGGGCGGGTATTGCTGCCTGCCTTGCGGCACGAACGCACAAAGCGTTGCAGTGTCGCTGACATCCTGCCTGGGCTGGAGGGACGAAAGAAGAAAGCGTAGCTTGGAAGGCCGCGCCGCGTCAGAAGTTGACCGAGATCCCGCCGCGGACGCTGCGAGGGTATTGGACCAGAGTCAAGTAGCCGTCCGCGGTCTGCAAACGGGCGAGGTTCTCGTTGGTCAGATTGCGCAGATCGAACAAAGCCTCGATCTTATAGCCTTCCAGGAAGTCGAGGTCGAAGAGTCCCAGAAAGCTCGATGGGACGGGAACCAGCTGTCGAACGAAGAGATTCACTCCCTGGTTCGCGGTATCGAAGACGTTGGAGAGCGCGTCGATCGAAGCGATCGGATCCCCTCCCGGAACCGCTTTCACCAGCGCCGTGAGGTGCGTCCCCGAAGCCGGGATGAAGGCTTCCAACTGGGTGGAAAAAGCGTGAAAGCCTTGCCGCTTGAAGAGGCCAGCGAGCACCTTCGGATCAACCAGAACGGTCTGCTCGTCGACGCCAAGGGCGGTCCCCCGCAGGTAGGACACAGTGGCCCGCATGTTGGGGCTCAGTTCGCGTCGGTAAGAGACCCGGTAGCCTTGATTGCGAGCCTGGCCATCCTCCAACTGGAGGGCTTCCCAGGAGGCCCTTTCCAGCGCGGCCAGAAACGGCTGCGTCGCCCCGCGATAACGATTTTCGAAGACGGCGAATTCGATCTGCGAGTTCTCGCCCAGATCCTGGGCAACGCTGGCTTCTGCGTAGCGGGCTTGGCCGATAGACGCCCGGTCGTCCAGGACCGAGACGAAAACAGCTTCCGCCAAGTTGATCTCCGGCTCATCCGGCAGACGGACCGTGTCCGACCGGGTCTTTCGCTTCGAGGCGATCAGGAATCGCAAGTGGGTGCCGCCCGCGGGCGAAAAATCCAATTCGGCGCTGGGACTGGCGTAGTAGCGGCTGTTGGCGTCGCGGACCTGATTGAATTCGACCCCCCAAGCCAAGGAGAGCGTGTCTCCGAATACCCAGCGGTCTTCGATTCCGAGACTCAGGATCCTGGTGTTGCCGAATGCCGTGAGCGTGTTGCGGTCGTTCCCCAGATCGGAGGGATGCTCGAGCATGCCCAAGCTCGGTCGGTTCAAACTGAGCTGTCCGTAACCCACCAGAAACTGGAGCGAATGGTTGTCCGTCAACTCGTAGTTGAGGAAGTTCTTCAGCCGCCACACGGAATCGGGCCCGGAATTGATCTGACCCGCCACCATGTAATCGCCGACTCCCGTGGACTGCTTGATGCCGAAATTGGTGGAAGTCCCGCCGGAGGCTCCTCCCGGATGGATGAAGGGAGAACTTCCCGATCCGGTGTCGGCTCGGACTTCGAAAAGGGCCTTCTCGAAGAAACCGCGGTCGGATTCCGACTGCCCCGGAGCGGTCGTTCTCAAGATCAAGCGTCGATGAGCAGTGGAGCGCAAGAGGCTCTTGATTCCGAGGTTGGGTTGGTCGGAGAGACCCAGGGTGAGGAGCTGATCGAGCACCAGCCGGATGCCCAGCGTCTTGCCCGCCTCGATCTCGACCGAGCGGTTGGCAGGGCTCTGATAGAAGGCGCTCTTGACTTCCAGCTGATAGGTTCCGGGCGACAGATTCTCAAACTGGAGCAGCCCCAGGTCGTCGGTCCGGCTCAGGAAAGGAAGGGCGTCCTCCGCCATTCCACGCAGTGACACCAGAAGGTTCGCCAGGGGATTTCCGTCCCCATCGCTGACGAAGGCGCGCAGCCCTCCCTGCGAAGAGGCGGCGGCAACGGGCGAAAATAACGCCAAGACGGTTCCGATCAGGAGAAACCGGAAAACTAGGCGGCGAACTCGCTTCATACGTGTCCTCGAGGGTGCAGAACTCCTACACAGCGTATTTTAATCCGATAGAGCAGAGCCGTCAACAATCGGTTCAACCCCGGTGTCGACAAATCGACAATAGCCACCCGCGTCGCCATCCGACAACCCCGCGACAGGGGACGGCCACTCTTGCCACGTACCATTATAACCCTGCCGGGTGTCGCTCGGTTCGGGGCGGTCTAGACGGCCGGGTTGCGCCTTGGCCCCGATCCCGCGACGCGGGCGCCCCCGGGGATCGGCGCTGTCATCGGGGGGGCGAGTGACGGTTGCGGCGCCATCTGTTATCGTTTCGGGCCGGAGAACGGCCGATCGCGAGCGCCGTTTCACATCATGAAAATCGGAATGAACATGCTGCTTTGGGCCACCCACGTGACCGACGAGCACTACCCGGTCCTGGAGAGGATCAAGGCGGCGGGCTTCGACGGCGTCGAGATCTTCGTCGGAGAAGGGGACCGGGCCCATTACGAGCGGCTGCGCTCGTCCTTGGATCGATTGGGCTTGGGGTGCACGACGGTCACGGCGCTCGATGCCGCAGCCAATCCCGTCAGTCCCGACCCCGGGGTTCGCAGAGCAGCCGTGGACCGTTTGAAATGGGCGGTCGACATGTCGGACGCCCTCTCCTCGAAGCTCCTCTGCGGACCTTTCCATTCAGCCTATTCCAGCTTCACCGGGGAGCCTCCGCAGGCGGACGAGTTGAAGAGATGCGCGGACGTGCTGCGCCAATCCGCCGAGTACGCCGCCCGGGCCGGAGTGGTGCTGGCGGTCGAGAATCTCAACCGCTTCGAATGCTATCTGCTGACGACGGTCGCCCAGGCTTGCGAATTGGCCCGCATGGTCGATCATCCGGCCCTGGGGGTTCTCTACGACACGCATCACGCCCACATCGAAGAGTCCGGAGTCGAAAAGGCGATCGAGATGATCTGCAACGGCGAGCCGATCGGAGCGCAGGAGGCGCACGAGCGTGGCATCATCGACCGGATTGCCGGCGATGACCTGCGCGCCGACGCCGTCGCGTTTGCGCGCGCGGTGGTGGACGAGAT
>JBFGHF010000589.1:0-3254 GCA_041578355.1 Acidobacteriota bacterium | reverse complement strand
TGAGGAAGATGCCGATCAGGCCTTCCAAGCCGGGCCGCGCACGGTTCGACATGGGGGTGCCGATGAGCAGGTCGTCCACCCCGGCGTAATGACCGAGGAGCACCCCCAAGGCTGCGACGGTGCCGGGAAAGATGGTCATCTTCTCCTGCTGGCAGAGAGTCTTCAGGCGGCGGCTCAAATCCTCGCCCAAGGGGAAGAGCCAATCGGCGCCGTTGACTGTCTGTACCCGCGGCCGCGGTCTGTCAATGGGAAGAGCCAGCTTTTGGGGCGCCCCCTGCAGCTGTTTCCTCCAATACTTCATCAAATCCTCGATTACCTCTCCGTCCAGCAACTTACGCTGCCAAACCGCGTAGTCGCCGTATTGCACGGGGAGTTCGGGCAGATCGGGTGTCCTGCCCTGCGCGAGGTCGAGATAAAGCTGGGAAAACTCCGACGTCAAGACAGTGATCGACCACAAGTCGGAGATGATGTGATGCATGTTGAAAAGCAGCAGGTGGTTGTCCTCGGCCAGGCGCAACAAATGAGCGCGCAACAAAGGACCGCGCAGCAGGTCGAAGGGCTCACGGGCATGTGCGCGGCTGATTTCCTCCGTCTTGCTCGCCTTATCGGGCTCCGGCAACTCGCTCAGGTCGGTGACTTCAAGCTCGATGTTGCTGCGGATCGAAACCACCTGAACCGGCTTTTGATCGAGAAAGCCGAAGGTTGTCCGCAAGGTCTCATGTCTGTTGACGAGATGCTGAAACGCCGCGCGGAGAGCCGCGACGTCGACCGGTCCCGGAAACGGGATCGGCATGGGGACGTTGTAAGTGCTGCCGGGTTCGTAGAGCTCGACGAAAAGAAGCCGCTCCTGGTCGAACGAAGGCGGGAAGACATAGACCTCCTCATCGGAGTCGATGGTCGAAGCCTTTCCGCCGGGTCCGCGTTGGATCTCGGAACGGCGGCGGCGGACCTGATCGCGAGGAATTGCGACCAGCTCGACCCGGTCTCCCAGCAGTGTTCCCGCGCCGCCCTCCGGGGCGCCGGCAGGCCGACCTGCGCGCAAACGCTCTTCCAGCAGGGCCTTCTTCTCGGGTGGAAGAGCAGCGATCCTATCTTTCAGATCCGACATAGCTCGCCAAGCCGTCGTCGATTGTCCCGATCCAGCCGTGGGGCGCCACGGTCTTCAAGGGATCGCCTCACTTGCTCGACTTGCTGGACTTGCTGGGCTTCGCCTTGGCTTGCGCCCGTCGAGCGGGAGCCTGCGCGGCCGCACCGGCCTGCTGCTGCCTGCCGGGGTTCAGCTGGGCAACTCGAGTCAAAGCCTGGGCGAGAACGAGCAAAGACTGCGAGTCGACGTCCCGTTTGCCCAATGTCTCGGTTGCGAGCTTCTTGAGCCCCGCAACATGGTCGTTGTGGGCGGCGCGCTGGCGAGAGGCAATCTCCTCATTGACCTCGCGAACAGCGTCCCAGTACTTCTGGTTGGCCTCTTCAAGGGCCGTTTGCAATTTTTGACGGTCCTGATGATCGCAAAACTCGGACTGGGCTTTCAATTGCGCGGACGACCACTCACGGGAGATGTCACTGGCCGCCTCGCTGGAACCCTGTGATATCTCACCATGCGCCTCAGCTCGCTTCTGTTCGGCTTCGGAAATCTTGGCTGCTAGATCTGCTGCTCCATTACTCATTAGTCATCTCCTGTACCGGCAACCTGGCAACCTTGGAAGCCCCCCAGTCCGGTGAAATGGTCCCCATCAAGCGGAAGGCGTACTCGCTATCGCTGGATCGGGACGACGGAAAACTTGAGATTAGTATACTCCCTCGCTCGAAAACAATCACCTAGAAAAGGTTTTTTTCTTAAGCCCCCCGCGGCGCCAAGAACGAGGACCGCCGGGTGCGGTCTGCGAGAGTGCACGTCGCCTGCGATGCCCTTGGATTCTGTCGGAAGCGCAACATCGGCGATGGCCGTCGAGCGGCCAAAAAAACGTTCGTTGACAGTTATTTGTTCAGTCAACGTACAACCCTCGCCAGCTCCTCTCGGTCCTCCGGGCCGCCTTTGACCGGAAGCCGGCGGCAGCAAAAGAGTTGGACTTTTCGAGCCAGCTCGGCGCCCGGACGCCACACTCGGCGAAGCATGCCCTAATCGAGAAAGCCCCGAGCCAGAGACTTATTTTAAAGGGCTTGACGCTTTTTTTGGTTCAATGTTAGACTGCCTCCAAGCTCGATAGCCACACGGTGGGCAAGCTGCATACAGCAGCGGCTATTCGCTCTTGGAGTTTTGTTTGGCTTTCAATTTTTGAGGTGGAATAATGTCAAGTGCTGCAGTTACCGACTCGTTGTACAAGCTCGACCCGAAAACCCGCGAACTCTTGACAGAATCGGCTCCCCTTATGGAGGAGTGGTCGCATCAGTTTTGTCGAAGCAAGAACCAGGGAGGCATGGAGGAATGGGCCAAGACCAACCAGGAAGCCCAACAAGTGCAGACCTGCGATTGGTACCACGGAACTTGGCAGTACCTGAGGCTGCTCAACATGGTCGCCGTCCCCCCCTGGTACGGCTTTTATAACGAGGCCCTGGCCGGAGTTCTGCGGAAGAAGCCCGAAGCCAAAGTCCTGATTTCGGCCTGCGCCGACTACGGGATGTTGATGACCTTGCACGAGGCCGTTCAGACGGCTGACGCTTCACCCCGGATCGTCATTTACGATATTTGCGAAACACCTCTCAGATCTTGCCAGTGGTACGCCGACCGCCACGGTTTCGAGATCGAATGGGTTTGCGGAAACCTGATCACAGGGGAAGTTCCCGAGGCTCCCTTCGACCTCATCGTCACCGACGAGTTTCTGACTGTTTTGAAACTGGAATACAAGCCGCAGATCCTGGAGCGTTGGGAGCAGTTGCTCAAACCCGGCGGAACCCTGGTGACCACGGCCATGATCGGGGACGCGACAACACCGGACTTGCGCCAACGCTACGCCCAACGCGCCCGCACCCTGGTCGAGAGCAACGGCGATTGTTTCCCGCACAGCCGGGAGGGCCAGGCCCGGGAGTTGATCCAACGCATGGAGAGGTTTGCGGGTTATCATACACGCCATATGCTGGTCGACGACACGGAATTGTCCCGGCTCTTTTCACGGTTCAGCGACTTTTCATACTCGCGGATCGCGACACCGGGCGAATGCGTCAATCCGACGTATTCGTTCCAGATCGTGGCTTCGCTCCCGGAATAGGTCCAGGCTCGACCCGGTGCGCCCGGGCGAGCAGCCTTCAAGGAGACGAAT
>JBFGHF010000588.1:0-3263 GCA_041578355.1 Acidobacteriota bacterium | reverse complement strand
CTTCTCGCGGGGCCGAAGCGCTCTAATGGGACTGCGCCTTCGTCCCGACCGCCCGCTCCGTCGATGACACCAAGTCATCGCTCAGCCGCGGTCAGGGCCGTTCGGGCCTTCCTTGTCGTCGCCGGCCTCGAGCACGAAGCTCTTGGCCCGGCTTTCCTGTCCTGGGGTGAAGCAGAAGAGCGACCGGGCGGCGCTGTAGGTTTTTCTCTCTAGAAAGCCCTGATCCACCAACCACTCGAGCGCTTTTTGTACTTCTGCCACAGTCTCGTGAATCCTCTCGTCGAGAAGCCGCCAGCGGGCCACGCCCTCCAGGCTGTCCACCACTTGAGGATTCCTCAGGTAGTGGCGGAGGATGTCCTTGGCCAGCTTGAGGTCGACATCCGTGCCTATTCCCAAATCGAGACTCCTTGGACTTTCCGTTGGGCTCCCTGGCAACTCCCGTGCCAGCCCCCTCAAACATTCATAACATATTGATTATATGGGACTTGAAGTGATAATCGCAGGCGAGCGAAGTGCCCTCCCGGGGTCGAGATCGACCCGGTTCCGAGCCGAAAACCCTGGCTGCAAGCTTCGGTTTTTCAGGCCTTTGGAAAAAACTAGAGGGGTGGGTCGAAAACGACCCGGCTGGCGGGTCTCGAAAGACCCGGCGGACTACAGCTCGCGAGGGTCGATCCCGTACTTCTTGACGAGGCGGCCGAACGACCTCCGCTCTTTCTTCGCAGAGCGGGCCGCACGGGTGATGTTGCCGCCGTGCTTGACGAGCATCTTCTCCACGTAGGCTCGCTCGAAGGCGGCCACCGCCCGGGCTCGGCCTTCCCGAAAACTTTGCGGAGCTGCTTCAACCCTCCTCTCCGACTCCACGAAGAGATGCCGAGGAAGGATTTGGCGTCCTTCGCTCATCAATGCCGCGCGTTCCAGAACGTTGAACAACTCCCGGACATTCCCGGGCCAGAGGTAGCCCTGCAGTTTTCTGATCGCCGATTTTGTGATCGTCTTGACCGGCTCGTCAGCAGGTCTGAGGGTGCCCAGATAGTGTGCAGTGAGCAGCCGAATGTCCTCGCGGCGCTTTCGCAGCGGGGGCAAAGGCAGGTGGATGACACTCAGGCGGTAGAAAAGGTCCGACCTGAACTCCCCTTTCTCGACCGACGCTCTGAGGTCCTGGTTGCTCGCCGCGATGACCCGGACGTCCGTCTTGGAGAATCTCGATTCGCCCAGCCGTTTGTAGGTGCCTTCCTGCAGGAAGCGAAGCAACTTGGCCTGGGCCCGGAAGGTGAGCGAGTCGACTTCGTCGAGAAAAAGCGTGCCGCGGTCGGCCATCGCCGCAAGGCCTTTCTGCTCGGCCCGCGCATCGGTGAAGGCCCCCGGGACGTGGCCGAACAGCTCATTCTCGAAGAGGTGGTCGGGCAGGGCTCCGCAATCCACGGGGATGAAAGGGAAATCCTTCCTAGGGCTGAGGTGGTGAACCGCTCGCGCCAACAGTTCCTTGCCAGTCCCGGTCTCACCCGTGACGAGGACGGAACTGCTGCTGGTTGCCACCTTGGGAACCATTCTCAGAACTCTGACGAATCGCCTAGTCCTGCCAACCAAGCCTAAAAGTCCGAATTCCTCGAGCAGATTCCGCTCGGCGGCGCTCCGCTCCTTCGAGCAGCCGATGAGGCGGCTCACCCTCGCCAGCAGCTCGCTGGCTAGGGTGGGCCAGAGCAGGAAATCGTCTCCCGACTGCGAGGCCAATAGCAGCGACTCTTCGTCGGCGTTCTTGGCAAGCACGATCAGGGTAGGAATCCGGGGCTGGCTGCGGTCCCTGCGCTTCCAGGTTGTCAGGACGGACTGCCTGCAAAGGGCGACCGGTATCACCAAATCCGCCTTCGCAGAGACGCCAAAATCTCGATCCAGTTGAGGCCAGCGGACCAGCCTGCAATCGAAGCCGTCTTGCAAGACGGAATTGAGGTTCCGTTCCGCCGCGGTCGGTCCGTGTTCGATGAGCACTATGTGACCGGATGCCATTTCAGAATCCAAGACTCGGCGAATCGGTCCCCCGGTCCCCACCGATTCGCGCCGAAAGAGCACGCACTTCGCACCCGTGCAAGCTGGGCCAGAGACTAACTAGTACTGCTCAATTGCGATGGCTGCTCATTCTGCCCGAAGGGCAGCGCGACCCAACACAATAGTCTGAAGCGAGTCCCTGCTCCGAAGCGTGTCATCTAACCAAAGACGTTGCGGCTTCGGATAGATCAGGAAGTACCTCTCACCTTACCTTAACCCGTGATGAAAAGCGAGCAGCTGTTACAGGCGAGATTCGATTTTTGTTCAGACTGTGCGCTTTTTCGATTCAGGCCCGTAACGCCACCCCTTCCAGACTGTCCTTTTTCTTCTGAGAGGGCGGGCGCCTGACGCCGCGCCATGAATCCGCTTCCTCGGCCCTGAGCGTAGAGACACCAGTGAAGGGGCCGGTGAAGACGAACTTCTCCACTTCGAAGTCAGCCAGCTTCTCCGGCCGAAAGGAGGACAAACATGGCGAAGTTCGGCCAAGGTGGGCCCGATCAGGAAACCGGCATTTACACCAGCGGAGACGGTTCGCTTCAGATTCGTTTCGACACTTTACAAAGGAAAAATCGGAAGATCTCACCGCGCGATCTCAAGCGCGGCTTCCTCAGCTTCCGTGCCGATCGAATGCTCTTTATCGTCTTCAAAGAGAAGGGAGAGTTGAACGTCACGGATTGCATTCGGTTCGTGCAGACGAAGAGGGGGAAGATCGTCGCCAAAGATAGAGATCTCAAACCCCGTCTGCTCGGCGTCCGGCAGCGAAATCCTCTCAGCGAGAACTGGACCATCGACGATGTCGACGGCGACCGCCAGCTGGGCACCACCCGCCGGCGCGACGGAGTCCTTTCCACTTCGACGTGCGACACACCCGGGACGAGGCGCCCCCTGCGCTATCTCGCCAACATCTCCTACCGCGTCGAGTTCATGCTCTACGTGGTCAACTGTTGCGGTCCGCCCGCCAAGGAAGAAAAACCGCGCAAAGGGAAGAAAAAGAAGAAGGATGGAAACGGAGACGCGGCCCCGACGCGCCAGATTCTCTTCGCCCAGCCCTGGGAGATCGAGATCTTCGGTCAGGTGAGAACGGGCATCCTGCAAGCGCGGGCTCGCTACAGTCAGAAGCTCGGCACAGTCGAGGTGGCGCCGCCCGACGGCTCGCTCACTCCGGTCGTCCCCTCGATTCTCACCGACGCCAGAATCTGCCGCCCGATCCGCTTGCGCAG
>JBFGHF010000587.1:0-3272 GCA_041578355.1 Acidobacteriota bacterium | reverse complement strand
TGTTCTTTGACCGTCGACGCCAGCACCTCCTCGGTGGCGAACTGAATCGCTCTGTCCAGATGCAGCACCAGCGTATTGCCTCGATTGGCGGGCTCGGGCGACAGGCGTCCGTAACTTCTGCGCCTGGCGTCGAGGCTCAGGTAGACTCGGGCGTCCCGCCCCTTGAGCCGCTCGTCGTATCGGTATTCGAGCCCGGCCAACCCTCGATTCTCATTGCCCACGTATCCCAGAAGGTGAGCCGCCAGTTCCGAGTTGGGATAGAAACGCTGGCTGTGCTTGCGCACGAAAACGCCCTTCAACTGGAGCGCGCCGATGCTTTCCGCCTGACGGGGACGCAGCTTTTCTTGAAGCCGGACGTAGCGGCCGGGGCTCTGCAGCTTCTCGAGCAGCGCCTCCGCGTCCTGACCGAGGTGCGGCGCAAGCGCGGCGGCCGTCTCCTGCGCAGATTCAACCACTTGCGGGTCGGCCACCAAGGCGTCCATCGGGACGCTCGTGGCCAGTTCCCCGAGACGGCGATCCAGGATCTCTCCGCGCCGGGCATCCACCTCCAGGAAACCGTTTCCCTGCTCCAGGGCCAACTGCCGAAAATGGTCGACTCGGAATATCTGCAGATCCACCAGGCGGACGGCGATCCCCACCACCCAGAAAAGCACCCCCAGATAGACCAGGACTAAACGGTAGGGGACGACAGGCTCAGAAGTGAGTTTCCGCTTTTTGGACTTCATTCACGAAGGGTGTCCGGTTGCGACCGTACCCGGGCGACCAGACGGCCCGACGCTTGAGGAGGAACCAAAGTATGCAGGATCGTCACTTGGGGCTGATTCGCCGCGATGAGACCCATCTCCCTGGCCTTCTCGGCGATCTTCTCGGGGTCGATCAGTGATTGGTATTCGGCCCGATAGGCCGCGTTCTCGTCGCGCAGCTCCCGGTTCTGTGCGCGAAATTCTTCGATCTCGTATTTCAGATTCATGATTTCCATCTGATTCCAACCGGTCGCCAGGACGAGCCCCAGAACCAAAAGGCCCACCGCAACCCAACCGCTCCATTCCAAAGAGGATGGCCCCCCCTTGATCGCCGGTGTGACGTTGTTCAATCGCTGGCTAGACAGATCCACCATTTCAAGACTCCTTGGATCGGCTTTCTCTCGGAGGGGTCAGGCGCTCGGCGGCGCGCAGGCGTGCGCTGCGCGCCCTCGGATTCCGCTCCAACTCTTCGGCGCCCGGCCGCTGCGGCCTGGGCGTCAAGATTTTCACCTCCGCCCGCCGGGGACAGGTGCAAAACTCGCCGGGTCGAAAACAAACGCAACGCCCGGCCAGTTTTCGCAACGTCTGCTTGACGATGCGGTCTTCCAGGCTGTGGAAAGCAAGGACCACGAGACGCCCCCCGGGAGACAGCAGCCGCAGGGTCACCGCCTCGATGAATTCCTCCAGCCCGCTCAGCTCCTGGTTGACCTCGATCCGCAGGGCCTGGAAAACCCTCGTGGCCGGATTCAGTTTTTCCCGGCGGCGCTTCACCTCCGCAACTGCTCGGGCAAGCTGCGTGGTCGTCCGAAACGGGGCTCGTCGACGCGCTTCCACCAGGAATGCTGCAATCCGCCGCGCCTCGGGCTCTTCTCCGTAAAGACGGAAAATCTCCTCCAGCCGCGTTGCGCTCAGTCCGTTCACCAGATCGGCGGCCGTGGTCCGGCCCCGGCGGTCCATGCGCATGTCCAGCGGGCCCTCGAGGCGGAAGCTGAAGCCACGCCTGGCGTCGTCGAGTTGAAAGGACGAGACGCCCAGATCCACCAGGCAGCCGTCGATCTTGGAGATTCCCGTCCGTTCCATCAGCAGCGGGAGGTTCTTGTAGTTCTCGTGGTGCAACTCGAACTCGGAGAAGCGTGCCGCCAACCGCGAGCGGGCCGCCGCCAGCGCATCCTCGTCCCGGTCCAAGCCGATCAGCAGACCCTCTCCCCGGAGACTTTCCAGGATCCTCTCGGCGTGGCCGCCCATCCCGATCGTGCAATCCGCGTAAACACCTCCGGGACGCACTCGAAGAAGCTCGAGGGCTTCTGGCAGAAGAACCGGCCGGTGTTCCATGACGGCAAAACCCATCTCAAATATCCAGTTCGGCCAACGCCGTTGCGTCGGCGTCGGAATAGGGATCGGACTTGAGCAGCGCTTCGAAGCGTTCCCGATTCCAGACCTCGAGGTGATTGAGCGCTCCCATTACGGCGACCTCTTCCCCATCCACCTTGGCCGCCTCGCGCAGATGCTGCTGAATCACGATCCGGCCTTGCTTGTCCATGCGCGCCGCTTGCCCGTAGTAACTGGTGGCCCTCCGGAACTTCTCCTTGGCGGGCAGCATCTTCGGCGGCTCCAGCAGCTTGGCCTCGACCTTCTCCCACTCATGCAGCGGGTAGAGCAACACGTTTCGGCCCGTGGTACTGGTCACGTAGAAGTCGGATCCGAAGGTGTCTTCCAGAAGCTTTCGGTGGGCCGCAGGGATCTTGATGCGTCCCTGGGCGTCGATTTTTGCCGGGAAGTTTCCTCGGAGCATCACGCGAGCCTTTTGCGGCCAAAAACAGTGACAGATAGCCCATTGCTAACCTGTTTGATCTATTTTGCTCCAAAAAACTCCAATGTCAAGAAAAAAATGTCAGAGAGAGGGTGTATGACCGCGAGGTGTGGGAGACCGTCTCAAAAAGACGCGGTGAAGTGCCGGGACTCTCTTGTTTGGAGTGCCGAGGCTAGCTCCCGCTTTTCCTGAATCTCGTCATTCCCTTGTTGACGGTGGTTTGCAGATGGCAAAGCGGCGGCAAGCCGCCGCACTCCAAAGGCTGCGCTCCCCTCTGGAGTTTTGAGACACACTCTTTGCCCGTGGGGACGACCGGCTCACGTAAAGCGATAGAAGCCGCCGACCGATCATGAGAATGTCGATTGCGACTGACATGCGCAGCCTCTCAGGCGCGACCAAAGACCGAAGACGGAACAAGGAGGAGCGAAGATGCAAGACGGTTCTGCTCCCGACAATTCCCGCCCGGGAGTGAAACGAATCGGGCTCTGACGACTCCATATAACTACCATGGGTTGGGTAAGCGCTCTCCTTTTCGCACTCTGGTTGATGCTGATCGGCTTCATCCTGCTGCTCGGCTTCGGCGTCGCTTCAGAGCGCGACAACACCCCGCCCACCGCCTCCCGCAAAGGACTTTCGTCGGAAGAGTAGGTCCGTGGGTCCGTGGGTCGGTGGGTCTTTCGGAATCGGAAGCGGCCGGAAGACAGGCTTCCAGCCTGTTA
>JBFGHF010000586.1:0-3290 GCA_041578355.1 Acidobacteriota bacterium | reverse complement strand
TCCCTTGCCGGACGAACTCGATCAGATCTGCCGGAGTATCGAGATCCAACGCGATTCTGGAGTTGTGAACCACTTTGCAGGTTACCCCCCGCTGCTTCGCCTCGGCGCGGTGCAACCGGAAACTTCCCGGCCCAAAACGGGACGGAAAAAGTCCCGGCGGAGAGCGCAGCAAGGCGTTGGTGCCTGTGCCATCGGCCGACGGCACAATCACAGCCCCCGAGGCTTCCGAGCGGGGCTCGATCAGCAGACGCACGTCGTCGGCCCTGATGAGCGGAATGTCCCCGGGAAGGCGAAGCACGGCGGTGAAGCCTCGGCCCTGCAAGATCCCCGAAGCCCAGTCGACCGAATCGCTTTCCGACGCTTGGGCGCTTTCAACAAGTATCTCCCAGCCCTGCCGCCTGGCGAATTGCCTCGCCCAGGGATCGCCGCTGACGAGGATCACAGGGGCGACCGGGGTCAACGGCGCCAGCGCCGAAGCAACATCAGCCAGCATGGTCCGCACCAAGCGTCGGCGCTCCCCTGGATCGAGCACAGAGGCCAGTCGCTGCTTGACCCCGTCCAGATTCTTCACGGGGACGAGCACGGCTTTCATATCAGCTCGATCACTCCCTCCGCCAGGTCCACCTTCTCCTTCAAACCGCTCATGATAGTGTCCCGGGTCGAGACTACCATGCCCAGCCGTTCCACCTGCGGCTGCAACTCGGCATCCCGGTTATCGAGAATGAAGTGCGTTGCAAGCCCTCGGTAGAGCGAAGCCACGCCTGCGGCGGAAACCGGCAGTCCCAATTCGCCCAGCATCTTGGCTGCCGGTCCCTTGATCGCTTCCCCGGCCACAATCGGGCTCACCGCCACCCGAGCACCTGAGATCGCCGAGACGGCCTCGCGGAAGCCCGGCACGGCCAGAATCGGACCGATGCTGATCAGCGGATTGCTGGGACAGATGACGATCCCATCGGCCTGGGAGAGCAGTTGGAGCACTGCTTCGGGAATCCGCGCCTTTTCGATGTCTCGATAGACGATGCTTCGCATCTCGGGTCGGCACTTCTCGCGAACCAGATATTCCTGCAGATGCAGCTTGCCTCGATCGGTCTCGAGGAAGGTAGGGTGGTACCCGTTCGTCATTGGCAGCAGCCGGGGACCCACCCCCAGCCGGCGGCAAACCTCGAGGGTGACCTCGACGAGGTCGGCTCCCTCGTTCAGCATCCGCGTGCGAAACAGATGAGTGGCCAAGTCCCGGTCCCCCAGCTGAAACCAACCGGGCAGCCCGTAGCTTCGAAGAGCCTCCAGACAGTGGAAGGTATCTCCGCGAAGGCCCCACCCCCGCTCGGGGTCGACCAAGCCGGACAAAGTGTAAACCAAGGTGTCCAGATCGGGGCACACCCGCAGTCCGAACAGCTCGATGTCATCTCCCGTGTTGCCGACAATGGCAAGCTCCTCCGCGCTCAAGATCCTGGACAAGCCCAAGGCCAGTTTCGCGCCTCCGATTCCTCCTGCCAGCGCCACGATCCGCATGAGTTCTCCTCTCGGGAGAGGTAGCACATGGAGTGAGGGAATTCCAGACGTCGCCCCAGCGATCGCGATACCAATTCCGATTCCGAGTTGGAGCGAGTCCTGTATACTCTCCGTCCTACCGATGATTGAGATCCTGGACGAGGCCGCCTTGCAGCGCGGAGTTGAGGTTCTGGCGCAGCGCGATTCCCGCTTGGGCGGCATCGTTGCCCGCCTCGGGCCGCCTCCGTTGTGGAACAGAGAGGAGGGTTTCGCCACCCTCGTCTTGATCGTCCTCGAACAACAGGTTTCGATCGCTTCGGCTCGGGCGGCATTCAACCGCCTGACCGAGCTCCTAGGCCAAGTGACACCCTCCGGCTTCTTGAGTCTTGACGCTGCACAGCTGCGCTCCATCGGCTTCAGCCGTCAAAAGGCCGGGTACTGTCGGGACCTGGCAGCCGAGATAGTGCAGGGCAGGCTCGATCTGGAGGTTCTCAAGGGGCTGGAGGACAGGGAGGTCAAACGGCGCCTCACTCGGCTTCGCGGCATCGGGCCGTGGAGCGCCGACATCTATCTCTTGATGGCGTTGGGGCGGCGGGACGCTTGGCCGAGTGCCGATTTGGCGTTGGCTGTGGCCGCTCAGGACGCGCTACGGCTTCCGCAGCGTCCCGGACACGAGGAACTTGAAGCTTTGGCGGAGACGTGGCGACCCTACCGGGCCGTGGCCGCACGGGTGCTGTGGATGCACTATCTGAACGGGGCAAGCTAGAAACATCGGATCCGAACCCGAAGCGTAGAACGGTTACGAGGCGGTCCCCTAAGGACCGCAAACCCATGGACCCTATGCCACCTCAAACCCGCCGCCTCTGGAAGATCCACAAAGCCGGCTCGCTGAGCCGTCTCCGCCTCGGAGAAGAACGGCTAGCGAGCTTGCAAGCGGGGAAAGTGCGGCTGCGAGTCCGTGCGGCAGGACTCAATTTCGCCGACATCTTCGCCTGTCTGGGGCTTTACTCGGCGACTCCCCGCGGGGAGTTCGTACCGGGCCTGGAGTTTTCAGGAGTCATCGAGGAAGTGGGGCCCGATCAGCCCGCGGGGCAGTCCTGGAAGCTCGGCGACCGTGTCTTCGGGGTGATTCGTTTTGGTGCCTTCGCCGACCTGCTCGACGCCGAAGCGGCTTACTTGCGACCGCTTCCCGAGGCATGGTCATTCGAAGAAGGCGCCTCCTTCGGTGTGCAGATGTTGACCGCGTGGTATGCGCTTCTCGAATTGGGAGGTCTGCAGTCGGGCCAGACGGTCCTGCTCCATTCGGCTGCGGGGGGTGTGGGCCTCAACGCTCTGAGAATCCTCGCCCATCGAAAGGCGCCGGTGATCGCGACCATCGGCCGTCAAGCCAAGCGGGCCTTTTTGAAAGAGCAATCCGGACTGCGCGACGAGCAGATCATTGTTCGTGATCGACGGGGTTTCGGCGCTCAACTCGACAAGGCGCTCGAATCGCTCGACCAACCGGGGTTCGACCTCGTGCTCGACTCTGTCGCCGGGCCCTACTTCTGGCCCGGCTACCGGCGGCTCCGCCCGGCCGGAAGATTGATCATTTACGGGGCGGCGGATTGGATGCCTTCGGGGAAGCGCCCCAACTACTTGAAACTGGCATGGCGCCACCTGCGGCGTCCCAAGATCGACCCGCTGCAGATGATCGCCGACAACCGCAGCGTGATGGGCTTCAATTTGATCTGGCTTTGGAATCAAGTGGCGCTTCTGTCGGGAGCCTTCGACCGCATCGAGGCGGCGGGGCTCATGGCGCG
>JBFGHF010000585.1:0-3302 GCA_041578355.1 Acidobacteriota bacterium | reverse complement strand
GGCACCTTCAGGATGTCGAGGCGCCTCTCGCGGATGGGGGCGTGGACGAAGAGGTAGCCGGGAAAGAGCGGGAACTGGACCAGCTTGGTGCGGTCCTTCCATTTGGAGTAGCGCTGCTGCAGGGGAAGAAAGCACTCGATCTGCTTCTGCCAGAGTTCCTCCGCCACCACCTTTTCATGGCGCGACTTGGTGTAAACCGCGTACCACTTGGTCTCGGGGGCCGCCATGGCCGGAATATAGCACGAGGGCCATTCAACGCTGCAGAGAAGTGACTAGATCTTACTCCTCCCCCCAAGGGCAACAAGTCGGGGAGTCGGGGAAGCGCCCATTCCCCGGAGCCTGCCTCCCTGCACCCCGTCGCCCTGAACTGCTAGAATCGCCCCTTTCGAGAGCCACCTGATGAAGACTGCGAATTCCAAGTTGATCGGCCCTTACGGCGGGAAGCTGGTCGATCTGCTGGTGCCCGAGGAGGAGCGGGAGGCTTTCAAGGCCACAGCCGGAAAGCTCCCCAAAATCCAGATCTCGGAACGGACGGCCTGCGATCTGGAATTGCTCGCCTGCGGGGCTTTTTCGCCGCTTGACCGGTTCATGGGTCAAGCCGACTACAAGCGGGTGATGGAAGAAATGCGGCTTTCTTCGGGGTTGCTTTTTCCGATCCCGATCACCTTGCCGGTGCCACCCGATCCCGCCATTGGACTGGACCGCTCGCTGGCTCTCTGCAATGCCAAGAACGAGCTTCTGGGGACGATTCGAATCGAGGAGGTCTTCGAATGGGATCGGAGCCAAGAGGCTCTTTCGGTATTGGGCACGGCCGATCCCCGGCACCCCCTGGTGGCCGAGATGCATCGCTGGGGAAGCCTCTACATCTCGGGACGGCTGCGCGTCTACCAGTCTCCGCCCCGTTTCGATTTTCAGGACCTTCGCTTGACTCCCGAGGAGACCCGGCGAAAGCTCGAGTCGATGAGCCGCGGCAACGTGGTGGCCTTTCAGACCCGCAACCCGCTCCACCGGGCCCACGAAGAGCTGACCAAGCGGGCGATCGAAGAGAAGGACGCGGTGCTGTTGCTGCACCCCGTGGTGGGCATGACCAAGCCGGGAGACGTGGACCACTTCACCCGTGTCCGCACCTACCGGGCGCTGGCGCTCAACTACTACGCCCCCGATCGGATTCTGCTCTCGCTGCTGCCTTTGGCGATGCGGCTCGCCGGTCCCCGCGAGGCCCTCTGGCACGCCCTGATCCGGCGCAACTACGGTGCCAACCATCTGATCGTCGGCCGCGACCACGCCAGCCCGGGAAAGGATTCCAACGGCCGGCCGTTCTACGGGCCCTACGATGCACAGAGCCTGGTGTCGAGTCACGCAGGCGAAACCGGCGTAGGGGTCGTTCCTTTCACCGAGCTGGTTTATCTTCCGGAGGAGAAGCGCTACGAAGAGCGCGGCAAGATAGCACCGGGAATTCCCGTGGCTGCCATCTCGGGGACCGAGGTTCGCGAAGAGTATCTCAACAACGGGAAGTCGCTGCCCGACTGGTTCACGCGCCCCGAGGTGGCCGAGATCCTGGCCGAAAGCTATCCCGCCCGTCACCGTCAGGGTGTCTGCGTCTGGTTCACGGGGCTCAGCGGATCGGGCAAATCGACGACGGCCGAAGTCCTCACGACCTTGATCCTGGAGCATGGCCGACAGGTCACGGTGCTCGACGGTGATGTGGTCCGGACCCATCTCTCCAAGGGGCTGGGTTTCAGCAAGGACGACCGCGACACCAACATTCGCCGCATCGGCTTTGTGGCTTCCGAATTGGTGCGACACGGCGGGATAGTGGTTTGTGCGGCCGTCAGTCCCTACCGGGCCACCCGCAACGACGTCCGCAACATGGTGGGCGACGATCGTTTCGTGGAGGTTTTTGTGAACACCCCTCTGGATGTTTGCGAACTACGCGATGTCAAAGGCATGTATGCCAAGGCGAGACGCGGAGAAATCAAGGGCTTCACCGGGATCGACGATCCTTACGAGGCCCCCGAGCATCCCGAACTCACCATCGATACCGTGTCCCGAGACCCCGAGCAGAACGCCAGGCGGATCCTCGAGCTGTTGGTGACTCGTGGGTTCTTGCTTCCCCAAGAGCCAGGTGTTTAAAGGCCGATGCGCAAGAGCGCCGGCCCTGTCCGGCCGGGGATTTACGGGTGCGTTTGGACGCGACCAAACACGCTCCTCATTCTCCCTTTCAATTCCGTCGCTGAAATGCTATGATCCCGACACTCGTGATTTTCACGTAGGAGCTGAGGGTAGTCTGTACAATTTGGACGGTCGTCACGAGTTCGGACGATTTGGGAAGCACCCCTGTTGGTCTCCCCAGTGCATTTGAAGGTTTTCCCTTCAACCCGCCGCCGTAAGGGCCAGTTGACGATCCGTCGCAAGTAGCCGATCCAGCAGAATGCTGAGCCGACCTCTTTGACGAAGGAGAAGAGATGGACCAAGAGAGAAATTTTAAAAAGGTGCTGACGATCGCTTTGATATTGCTGTTGGCCGCTCCCCTGGTGGCGGCCCGGAGGGAAGATCAGCCCTCCGGTCCACCCACCCGACTGGCCGAGGAACAGTTCCAGGGCTCGCTGATCAGTTGGCAGCCCAATCTTCCCTTCGAGCAAATCCGGTTGGTTGTTTCCGGCAACGACGGCGTCGTCTTCGAGGAAGATTTCGAGGCGGGGTTCCCCTTGGTTTTCGAGTTGATCGACCAGCAAGGCAAAGGCCTCGGCGACGGGCAGTACAGATACGAATTGAGGGCAACGCCTCTACTCGGCGCCGGTGTCCGGGAACTGATCGCGATGGCTCGTGAGAGCGGAGACACGACGATCGTCAAGGAATTGAGGGAATCGGGTGTCTTGCCAGACCCGGACGCCTTGGTCCTGGCCGGCACCTTCCGAATCCTCGACGGCTCGCTCGTCGACCCTGGAATCCCCGAGGAAACCGATCGAAAGGGGGGCGGGCCCGGCTCACGTTATCTGCAAGGCTCCTCAGCCACGCCTCAAGACTTCGTCATCAACGACGACTTGATCGTCGACGGCAGCGCCTGCATCGGTTTCGATTGTGTCAATGGTGAAGTTTTCAGCTTCGACACCATCCGCCTCAAAGAGAACAACTTGCGGATCAAGGCGGATGACACGAGTGTCGTCCCGAGCTTCCCCGCCAACGACTGGCAGTTGACCTTCAACGAATCGGCCAACGGCGGAGCGAGCAAATTCTCGGTCGAGGACATTTCGGGCGGGCGCACCCCCTTCACGATCGAAGCCAACGCCCGCAGCCACTCC
>JBFGHF010000584.1:0-3304 GCA_041578355.1 Acidobacteriota bacterium | reverse complement strand
TGGGCGCCTCGCTGGCCTTGGGCTGGTATCTGCAACGGCACAATTTGAATCGCAGTTTTCATTTAGCTTGTTACTCGGCCCTGGGAACCGGTTTCGGGTTCGCTTTCGGCAACTTCCTCCAGACCGCGGGGACAGCATCCGGCGTCGATTTCAACTGGTGGAACGTCATGGAGTTTTCCCTGGGCTTCTTCGGAGGCCTAGCGATGGCCTACGGAGTCCTCTCCAGCGAGTGGCCCCAGGCTCCGCCGCCGGCAAAAAGAAAGGCCCAGGCCGCGATCTTCCTTCTCTTCCTCGCCATTCCGGCCACCAACGTCATCCAGGCCTTTACCCGAGCCCGCCTCGAGCGCCAGGCGGAGCAACTGTGTTTGGCAGCGGAAAGCTTGATCGATCCCATGAGGATCCAGGCGTGGTCGCTGCTGGTCCTGGCTTTCGTGTCGTCTCTCTGGCTCTGGCGCTGGGTCACCCGCGGCGATGCCGACAGCGTTCGTCGCCTGCCCTGGCTCTTCTTTTCCTATCTTCTGACTTTTCAGCTCCTGAGTCACATTCGAAAAGCCGTGGTCTTTTCCGGCTTCCGCGGCCAACCCGAGCATCTCGCTTACATCGTGACGTTCGTGATGCTGTTGGCTCTCTGGGCTATCCTGAAAGGCAAGGCGAGACCGACCGCCACCCATGCAGAACCATCGACTCCGAAGGCTTGGTTCATCGTCTTCCTCGGCACGATCGCCATTCTGGCGTTGCTGGCAGTCGTGTCGATTTCGATCCACGAAGGGTTGCCCGGCGCGCGGCAACGCTTCTGATGAGTGGGGATCGGGGGGAAGCGGATACAGTATTCTGTAACCACCCTTCTGCTGTAGGCTCACCGGAGTGCGGCGGCTCTCGTTGGAACACTCCCGGGCTCCCTGCTCGCTCCCTGAGGAAAAACGATGAAGAAGTCTACGAGAATGTCAAAGCTGCCGACCGTCGTCCGCTTCCTTTCGATTTTGATCTGGATTTTCACTTGGCTGACCTTGCTCTGCGCCCAGGGCGCGACCGAAGTGGCCGCTACCTACTTCGAGGAGCTCAAGAAGAAGGATTTCGAGGCAGCGGCAGCCGCCTTCCATCCCGACGCGCTCTCCGAGTTCCGCCAGATGATGTCCTTCATCGGCGAGATACCCCTCGAGGCTCAAGAGCAGTTTCTGGGGGCTTTCTTCGGCCCCGGGTCCACCCCGGAATCGGTGTCGCAACTCTCCCATCCAGAGTTCTTCGCATCCTGCCTGCGGGCGATCATGGCTCGGGCCGATGCTGCGGGAGTACTCGATCTCGAGGGAATGGAGATATTGGGCGAGGTCGCGGAAGGAGCGGACCTGTCGCATGTCGTCACACGCAACAAGGTCTCGGTGGGAGAGCTCGAACTGGAGACGATGGAAGTCGTCTCCCTTCGCAAGTCGGAAGAGGGCTGGAAGCTGCTCCTTTCGGGCACGATGAAAGGCATGGCCAATCAGCTTCGCCAGGCGCTCCAGGCCAAGCAAGGGCAATGATCGAGGGCCATGCGCGACCGGCGCTCCAATCTCGGTCAAGTCGACGTCTCGATTCGGAATCGCCTTCTGATAAGCTTGGGTCGGGCCAGCCCCGCGGCGGAAGAGGAGAGCGATGCTGAGGTTCTTTTTCAGGATGTTGAAAGCGGCCGGTCTGGACTGGCAGGTCTACGAAGAAGTCGAGCACGACTCTACGGCGACTCTGCAGGCGGCCCTGGTGGTTTTGCTTTCCAGCCTGGCCGGCGGCCTGGGGACGAGCGAAGGGTGGGCGGCCGTTCCTTTCAGTGTGGGCGCCCACCTGCTGACCTGGGGCATCTGGGCGTTCATCATCTATTGGGTGGGAACCCATCTGCTCCCGGAGCCGGAGACGCGGGCCAACCCCGGCCAGCTGTTGCGGACCATCGGCTTCGCCAGCTCGCCGGGGGTGATCCGGATCCTGGGCTTGATCCCCGAGATGAGGACCGCCGTCTTCTGGCTGGGATCGATTTGGATGCTGGTGGCCGTCATCGTGGGCGTTCGTCAAGCCCTCGACTACTCGACGACCTGGCGCGCCATCGTCGTCTGCCTGATCGGCTGGCTGATCCAGATCGCCGTGATCATGCTGGTTACGACGCCGGTGAGCTAGCCACGCGGCCGCGCAGGGAGATCGACTCCACTGCGACGGCCTTTTCCACGCAAATCAGATCAGGCTGCGACCTTCCCCGCCGACCAAGGGGCTCTAGGAGCCCGCCAGCTCTTCCCCGCCCGGCTGCAGACTGCATCCCGGGTAGTGGGCGCTGACGAAGTCCTTGGCGACCTTGAGACTCGGAAATCTCATGGGTATGGGATTCTCGATCTGCTTGCACAATTCGCGCCCCAGGCTGACCAGCCGGAAGCTCCCGTCCTTCGGTTCCAGTTGGGCCACCCGGACCGACCCCAGATACAGATTGATCATCGCAACTTCTCCAGAGCGTCTTATCGGTCGCTGGGCCGGTTCTCGTGAATGAATCGATCGGGCCCGGGCCAGTCGGCTGTGCTAGAGTGCGCCGGGGAGGGCCTTTTTTATGATCACGGTGGAAAAAGTCGGCGGAAACCAGTTTCAGGTGACGGTGGAGGGCCGGACCACCACGACGCACCGAGTCACGGTTGACCCCGGTTACGCCAGATCGTTGGGCGGCGAAGAGGTCGACATTCTCCGACTTGTAAAAGCCTCCTTCGAGTTCCTGCTCGAGCGCGAGCCGAACACGAGCATTCTGCGATCGTTCGATCTGCCAGTGATCGGGCGGTACTTTCCGGAGTACGAGAGGGTCATTGGCGGGCGGTTGGGGCTTCCTTAGGACGCCGTATTGTAAAGACGGTAGTGCAGCGGATCATAAATCTTGAGCCACCCTTCAGCGGTCCTCGCCGATCGGTGGCTCAGAACTCATGACGCGCTGCACTGGTGTCCTGGGTGAGGCAGTAGAGGTGATTGTGACTCCTCAAATACATCTCATTGCCGACCACGGCCGGTGAGGCGTCGATGGGATCATCGAGTGTGTTGAGGGCGAGCTGTTCGTATTTCGGACCGTTGCGAATCACGGCCGTTTTCCCGTCCCGACCCACAAAGTAGACGCGCCCGGCGGCTCCCAGGGGAGAGGCGTAAATGCCGCGCAGCCCGTCGATGCGCTGTCGGCTGTAATGTTCCTCGCCGGTGAGCGCGTCGAAGCAGCTCAAAATAGCGCTGTTGCTTTTGAGGAAATAGAGATAGGTGCCGTAGAGGAGCGGCGAAGGGACGTAGGGCGTATCCCGGTCATATTGCCAGACGATGGCGT
>JBFGHF010000583.1:0-3316 GCA_041578355.1 Acidobacteriota bacterium | reverse complement strand
TAGTGCACGACTACGCCTGCGGGGGTCTCGGGCGTAACGTCTTGCCAGCGCGGCGCTTCCGACGCCTCGCGACGAAGCCTGATGGATAATCCTGGCTCAGGGGAACAGGTTCGACACCCTGCGACACGGGCTCGGTTGCGGGCCGTCAGACCTCGGCACTCTTCTCGGTCGGAACATGACTCTGCGGTGGCCGCTCTTGAGGGCCGAACTCCGGCTCGAACTTTCTGACGTAGCGGCCGAATTTCCCGCGCCACACCTCCACCGCGAACTTTGCGACGGCCAAGCCCTCGATGAGCAGGTCCAGGTTGTCGAGGCACATCTCCCAGCCGGCCGCGTTGCGCGCGCCCCAGGAGGCGTCCGGGAGGGTCTCCGAAAAAAGGAGCCTGCAACCCTCTCCGTCCGGGATCAGCTCGCAGCGAAGATGACTGCTGCCCCACCGGAACTCCAGCAGCCGATGGGGATCCACGGCCAGGACCTCGCCGCGGAGTTCCTCCTCCGACAAGCCCTCACCTTCGCCATGCAGGAATATGAACCGCAGCTCCGAGCCCACCGTCCATTCGCCCTCCACGTCGCAGGGGAACCACTGGCGCAAGAGCTCGCGTTCGGTAAGCACACGCCAGACCTTCTCCGGCGGGTGCGCAAGGCGCCGTTCCAACCCCAGTGTGTATCTCGAACCGGACTTTTTCAGCGTAGCCTCCATTTCAATCCTCCATCGAATCGAGTGTTCGTTCCATCGCGTCCAAGCGTCCCTCCCAGAAAGCCCGGTAGGGCGCCAGCCATTCGTCGACTTCCCGCAAACCGTCGGGGTTGAGCCGGTAGATCCGCCGCTGCGCGTCCACCCGCACCGAGGCCAGCCCCGCCTCGCGGAGCACCCGGAGCTGCTTGGAGACGGCGGGCTGGTTCATTTGCAGTCGGTCCACCAGTTCCCCTACGGACCGCTCGCCCCGCCGCAGCTCGTCGAGCAAGCGCCGCCGAGTGGGGTCCGCCAGGAGTGTGAAGGAAGTCGCCATGGCACTTAATATAACCAAATAGGCATATGCCTGTCAAGGCATTTATTGAGAGGCCGGCACCCCGACACCCAACTCCACCTCGGGAAGCGCCATCGGAGCCGTGTTGACGGGATCCTGTTTTCGGGAATCGTGAGCTGTCAGTTTTCAGTGGAGGGAAGACCTGCCCTGGAGTGCGGTAGCGGAGCTTCCGCCCTTCTTATGAACCTCTCTTTTTCGACAAGCGGGTTTCAGCTTCATCGATTCCAGCAGTCGCGAATTGCCAGAGCCGATTTCACCGCTTCCATAGGGTCTGTCATCGGGGGACGATGGAAACGAGTGATTCTCCTCGACGGGCTTGCGGCGGGCATTTACACTTTCGAAGCCATCCCCATCGTGCACACTACCAGTCTGGTGGCACAGCAGGGGCAAATTCTCGCCCGGATCCTGGTGCGCGGGCAAAACCTGCTCGTCTTCGAGCCCGTGAACGCCGACTCGTGGGTATTGACGATTTCAGGACCGGAAGGCATCGATCTGATCGTGACTATCTGTACGAGCTGCGGAGCCTGGAGCGCGATTTCGCCCTGGAAGATCGCCGTGGCGCGGCCTTCCAGGCTGCGCAACAACCGCGCTCTCCCCCGTCTCGAGCTTTGCTCGCTGCTTCCTCCTCGACGGCCTGAAAACGATGCATGTTTAGCGTCTCCCCGGTAATCTGAGTCTGGCTTTCGAGAGCGAGGAGCGAGACCGAGAGCGCGAGCAAGATCCTGCAACCTGGAGACGTGTGATTCTGATTTGACGATGATTTGCAGAATGGCGGGGCGTGAGATGCCCTTCGATCCACTCGCTCTCGCTCCTCGCTCTCGCTCTCGGCTAACCACCTGCCACGATCAAATGTCGCAGGGTCCACCCCCCCCTGGTGGGCGTGTGGGCCGGAATCGCGAACACCCGGTTTCGCCCCCGAAATCCGGCGACGCTTACTGTTCCCATTTCGCCAAAATTCTGCTAGTTTGCCGATTCGTCTGGGGGTGTCTTTGGGTCTGCGCTGTCGCGGGCCATCGAATGGAGATCTCTATCGACTTGTCCCCGCGAGTCGTTTGATCCGAATGGAGAAGAAAGAAGGAGAGGAATGCTGAGTCGGAAGAGCTTTTTTGTGGCAATATGGCTGGCCGGCTTCTCGCTGGCCTCGCTTTGCCTGGTGGCGCAGCAGATTGGAGATGGTCCGGTGATTCAGAAGCACTTGGATCAGTCGGATATCGAAGCCAACCGTTATTCCTTCGAAGAGCTTTTCGAACTTGGTCGACAACTCTTTGAAGCGCGATTCAATACTTTCGACGGGCAGGGGCGACCGGCCGCGACGGGCGATGGAAACCCCACCAAGCGAGACCCGGCCGGTCAACCGCGTTTCATTCGGACCTCCTCGCCTGACTCGAACTCCTGCGCCGGCTGCCACAACCAGCCGCGCAGCGGGGGCGCCGGCGATATTGTCGCCAACGTCTTTGTATTGGCCCAGGTTCTCGACCCGGTCACGGACTCGGTAAGCGGGGAGTTCAGCAACAGTCGCAACACCCTCGGAATGTTCGGCGCCGGCGCCATTGAAATGCTGGCCCGGGAAATGACGCGGGAACTGCACGAACAGCGCGAAAAGGCTCTCGAAGAGGCCACTGGAGGGGGTGTGGCGCGTCGAGTGCCGCTGATCACCAAGGGGGTCAGCTTCGGTTTCCTCACGGCCCGTCCGGACGGGAGCGTCGACGCCTCGGAAGTTGAGGGTGTCAACGAAGATCTGATTATTCGGCCTTTTCATCAGAAAGGCGCTGTCGTCTCGATCCGCGAATTCACCAACAACGCTTTCAACCATCATCACGGGATGCAAGCGATGGAGCGCTTCGGGGTCGGGCGGACGGGAACCGATGACTTTGACGAAGACGGGGTCTCGGATGAGTTGACCGTGGGAGACGTCACCGCGACAACCATCTTCCAGGCGGCCTTGGCCATCCCCGGGCAGGTGATCCCCAACGACGCGGCCGTGGCACGGGCCATTCTGCGGGGAGAGAGAGTTTTTTCGCGTGTGGCCTGCGACAGTTGTCACCGGCCCTTGATGATTCTCGAAGATCCGGTTTACAGCGAGCCCAATCCGTTCCACCCCGAAGGCAATCTGCAAGTGGACGAGGTCGAAAATCCTTATCGGTTCGACCTCACTGAGCAGGGCGAGATGCCGCGACTGGAACGGCTCCCCGACGGCCGGGCCCTGGTCCGCGCCTTTACCGACCTCAAGCGCCATAACTTGTGCGACGACGAACTCGATCACTACTGCAACGAACGACTTTCACAAG
>JBFGHF010000582.1:0-3326 GCA_041578355.1 Acidobacteriota bacterium | reverse complement strand
AGCTGGATATGATCGACTGTTCCGACGCCATCGCGGCCATCGGGTCGCAAACCGGCTACATCGACGCATCGCACTATTCTCCCCAGGGCAATCGAGCCCTGGCCGAGTGCATCGCCGGGCAGGCGCCTTCGCTTCAGTGATTGCGTAACGGCGTCCTGTTTCTTGAACTGAAAATTGGCTCGGTGGAAACTGCCGTCCCTCAACATCACCACGATCGCCAATGGCCGGTTGGAAGTTCGCGCCGGAGGCGCGAAACCGGAGTTTGGCCTTTACTAGATAGAGGCTCTTCTTAAAATGCGTCGTTGTGGCGGTTCGATCTCACCTGCGTCTGGGGTGCGAGAAAGCCAGCGTCCCGGCAGGGACGCAGCGAGAATAGCCCAGGGCTTTACGCCCTGGGAATCAGGTGCCCTCATACGATCCAGAGTCCCGGAGGGACGATTGAATCAACTCGCTTCGGTTTCAGTCGTCCCTCCGGGACTCGAACCGGGTCGTTGCCGCTCAACCCAGGACTGAAGTCCTGGGCTATTTTCACAGCGTCCCTCCAGGACGCAGGTTCGCGCCGGAGGCGCGAAAAGTCTGCAGCCGGTGGTTGAACGCAGCGACGCCACCGGTTTTGGGTTCACCCGGGGGACGCACCCCGGAGTGGGTGCCATGACCAGACCAGTGCATCCCGAAAGGTCCTGTATTACGATAACGAACCCAGCCATGCACGGGGTGCAGCGCAGCGGAGCCCCGGAGATTGCAGATCCGCACTGCACTCCAAAAAGGGCTGCCTCGACCAATAGCGGGGGACGCAAACCGTGTCAATACTCAACCAACCGACCACTCGGGAAGCCATCGTGGAAAAGAAATACGTCGGACTGATACGCGGCATCAATGTGGGACGCGCCAAACGGGTTGCGATGGCCGATCTCAGGGAGCTGCTGAAAGGCCTCGGCTACGGCGAGATCCGCACCCTTCTCAACAGCGGCAACGCCCTCTTCTCGGGACCGGACGGGGATAGCAAGAGCATGGAGTCTCGAATCGAGCGGGCCTTCTCGGAGAGATTCGGATTCTCCGCCCTGTGGACCGTCCTCCCCGTTGCAGAGCTTGATCAAATCGTCGCGGAAAACTCGCTGACACAGGTCATGACCGATCCCTCGCGCCTGATGGTGGCAGTACTCAAGAGAACCAGGGATCGAAGGCTGCTGCAACCCCTGTTGAAAGAGGACTGGAAACCCGATGTTCTCGCACTCGGGCGCCGAGTCGCCTATTTGTGGTGCCCCGAAGGAATACTCAAGAGCAAGCTGGCCGAGGCAGTGGGCCGCGTGCTGGGCGACCAGGTGACCACCCGCAACTGGTCGACAATTCTGAAGCTGCAGGCCCTTGCCGGGTCACCGGGGTGAGATGGAACAGGCGCCTGAGCCCGCTGAAGGTTTTACACCTGCCGTTTTCCTTTACAGATCCCGACCCTACAGCTCCGACGGCGGAACGGCCGAGAAGAGTTGGATCTGGCCGTTGGCGAGGGCGCCGAAGAGCATCTGGCCCACCACCGGGTGGTTGGAGTTGATCCGGGTGTAGCCGCCCGCCTGGCCCAGGGCGGCAGTCACGAACTCTTCGACCAGGGCGGCGACTCGCTCTCCGGGTCTCAGCCGGCGCAAGGCCGTGCCCACCGTCTGACCATCGGCGCGCACGACCTGTATCTCGATTTCCGCGTCGGGCGCAGCCGGATCGGTCTCCGGATAGAAAAACGCCAACCCCGTAAAGAAGACTCCCGGCACGCTTGCCACCTGACTGAAGACCGCCTCATTGAAAGCCTTCGCCTGCAGCGCCAGAGCGGCGGCGAAGCGCCATGCGGAAGGATCGCCGAAGATGACGCCCCCGACCACTCCTTCGCCGTCGATCTCCACTTTGAGAGATCCTACGAAAGAGGGCGTTCCCGGAAACAGAGCCGCGGCATCGCGGGTAAACGATTCACCCGGTTGAAGCTGGACCTCAACCGGATCGTCGAGCAGTTGCCCATCGTTGAGTACAGCGGTGATCGTCGCGCGCCGCGGGGCACGGCCGATGTTGACGAGATTCAATTCCGTGAAAAGCGAACCCGGAGCCGCCGCGAACTGGGCGGAAAAGAGTTGTCGGCTCGAGGCTTCGCTGACAGCGTTGAAGCCGAGAAGGGTTTTTGCCGCCGGGAATTCCACGACGGCAAACCCGACAATGCCGCTTCCCTCCTCCGTTACCGCCTCCACCCAGCCGCCTTTCAGGTCGCCGGGGAAGAACTGGCTTGCCGGCTCATCGACGAATCCGCCTGCGGGCAGGTTGCGCGAGGCCATGTTTTCGGCCTGCACTGCCGTTGCCGGCGGGCCGGGCGGAAAATAGCGAAGCTGCACCGTAACCCGGCGCGGCCCCGGGTTGAAGAGGCTGATGCGGGTCGTTACCTGGCGTCCGCGAAAGGCCTTCGGGCCCTGGAACACCTGTCGGAATATGATCCGGCGCGCCGGGGTCTCCACGGCAACGCCGCCATCCAGCCGCGAGAGGTCGCCTGCCCCGTACTGGAAGAATGTCGAAACCTGTGAGTCGGCGAAGAGTTCGATCCAGGCAGGATCGCCCACGTCTCCCGAAAACAGCTCGGATCGCAATTTCGCCAATTGCCGTTTCGCCGCCAGGTTCATGCTGGCGTTGTGACTTTGGTTGGTTTCGGCCTGGACCGCCAGACCCGCGACGCCCTGAGGCTCGAGGCTGCGAAGCTTCAAGCCGGTTTGGAAGTCGTTTGAGTTGGAGATGGCAACGCCGTCAAAGCGGTTCCCCGTGTGGGCCGGGTCACCGGGGGCAAACAGCCAATGGGGCGACGGAAAAAGATAGCCGCCCTCCGCGGTGTTGGCGATCACCAGATCGGCGTCGTCGCGGACAAATTCCAATGATTGAGGGAATCGGGGAGGCGCTCCGATGGACTGCCAGGTGGTCCCGCCGTCGCGGCTGCGCAGCACGGTTCCAGTTCGTGTGACGGCGTAAGATACCGGCTGGGTGGGGTGGAACGCCATACTTGACACTTCTTCGGCGCCGGCCCGAAACACGCTCCAACTGCCCCCCCCGTTGGTCGTGCGGTACATACTCGAACCAAGCGGCTGGGCGTAAAGATGTCCGGGTTTGCGCGGATCGATGTCCAGGTTCTGGATGGCGGTGTCGGGGAGACCGTTGTTCATCTTTACCCAATCGACACCTCCGTTGGTGGATTTGTAAACACCGTGGCCCACGATGTTGGCCCCGCTTCCGGCGTAGACCACGTTCGCATTGGAGGGATCGAGAACCACCGTAAAGATGTCGCCGGCCGCAAGCACGTACTTCCAGGT
>JBFGHF010000581.1:0-3338 GCA_041578355.1 Acidobacteriota bacterium | reverse complement strand
GGAGTGATGAAGTCGGTGGCATCGTCGATCGCCTTGCCGAGGGTATAGGCCAGATTGAACGAATAATTGTCGCTGAAGCGCTTGCGCAGCGAAGCAGCGAATCCGTGATAGATCGAACTAGCGCTGGTCTCGATCATGCTGATCTGGATGAAGCGGGGATCCCTCAGGCCGGCGAACATGTTCGGGCCCACCTGGTTCACGTTGATGTCCCGCGAGCGGATGATGTGGACGCCCCGGTTGAGCGTGTAGTCGACTCCGAAGGCCCAATCGCGTCCCAGGGCCTGCTCGATTCCGAAGCTGGCGTGATGACTGTAGGGATTGACGACGTCACCCGCCCCCGGGAGAATGACTGAAGGGGTCGTTCCCGGAGTCAGTCCCAACGCTTGCAGGGCCTCTTGTCCGCTCACTCCCTGGCTGCAAACTCCCTGTGGGCAAACCTGTGCGTAGACGTCGGCCGAGGTGGTGTTGATGCCGATCTGCGGCAAGCCGGTGATGGGCAGAAAGACTTGGGCGATTTGTCCCGATAGCACCTGCGACACGAAGGCGACGGCCTGAAAGAAGTTCTGGTAGTAGATGCCGTAGCCGCCCCGCACCACCGTTCTGCCGTTGTTGAAGGGATCCCAGGCGAACCCGAATCGCGGGGAGATGTTGTCGCGGTCGTTGATCGCGGCTTGCTCGAATTGAAAGGGCGCCGTCGTGCTCACCACATTGGTCGTTTCCGCACGCCAGTCGGTGTCGTAGCGGAGCCCGAGATTGATCGTGAAGTTGTCGCGCACCCTCCAGGTGTCCTGCAGGTACAAGCCCAACTGGGGATAGGTGAATCCAGTGTTGGGATTGCCGAAACCCTGCAGGAAGGTGATCGGCAGACCGGCGTTGAAAGACTGAACGGCCGAGATCGGCGCCAGGACGTTGGGGATCAGACCGGGCTGCCCCAGTCCTCCCGCGGCCACCGGCGTGGCCAGTTGGGTGATCAGGCCTCGAGCCGTGCCGGGACCGAGCAGTGAGTCCATCACCAGCCCCAGGGGGATTCTCTCCCCGAAAGAGAAGCGCCCGCCCAGAAACACCGCCGCGAATCCCTCGAAGTCCAGGACATTCAGGTCGACTCCCGCTTTCAACGTATGGTCGCCCCGAATCATGGTGAAGTTCTCGGTGAACTGGTAGACGTTCTGATCGTATCCGGTGGGGTTGAAGAACTCGCGGCCGAACTCGGCGACGCCCGATATCGTCAGCTGGGGACCGTCCGGGTCGTTCGTGTTCACCACGTACTCGCGCCGCGCCAGCTGGAACTTGAAGTCGTTGATCGCGGTGGGCGAAAAGATATGCGTGTCTCCGAAGACGAAGGCGTAGTCGAAGGAATCGAACTTGACGCCGTTACTGACTCCCTCCAGCGCCCCGAAACTGGCGTTGTCGCTGAACGAGTCGTTGAGGTTGAAGCGGAAGACCATCTGGTTGGCGCTGGTCGCCTGATGGTCCACCTTGATCGAAACCGTGTCGGAGTCGGCCGAGAAAGGAAAAGTGCCGCTTTCGCTTTCGAAGAGGTCGAGAGTGTTGGGGAAGTTGGTGCGGAGAGTCCAGAGAGCTCCGAAGCGCGGGTCGGCGAAAGCGCTTGCCAGGAAACGAAGGGAGGGAATGCCCGTGGAATCGAGAAACCCGAAGAGTTGGAGCTGAGACTGAGTGGGTTGAAAGATGCTCAGATCATCCAGGAAGGACACGAAGAGCGATTCGTTGCGGTCGAGCCGCTCGTAGCTTCCAAAAAAGAAGGTGCGGTCTTCGACGATGGGACCGCCGATGCTTCCGCCGTACTGATAACGTTCGAACAAGGGGTCGGATGGACCTCGGGCGAAGGTGTTGGTGGCGTCGAACGAATCGTCCCGGATATAGAAGAATCCCGAGCCGTGGAAGGCGTTGGTGCCCGACTTGCTGACAATGTTGATCAGCCCGCCGCGGGCCCGCCCGAATTCGGCCGAAAAGGTGTTGCGGTTGATCTGGAACTCCTGAATCGCCTCCTGGCTCAAGGTGGAGCGCACCGAGTTGGAGATGGCGTCGACATTATCGACACCGTCCACCGTCACGTAGTTGCTGCGCTGGTCCTGGCCCCCAAAAGAAAGGCCCGAGGTGGGCGTCTGGACAGCCGATTCGGTCACCAGCGTCGCCTTGTCCGAAACACCCGGCGTGAGCAAGGCGAAATCGAGGAAATTGCGTCCGTTGATGGGCAGATTGTCGATCTCGACACCGCTGATGGTGGATGCCTGCACGGTTCTCTGCTTCTCGATCACGTCAGCGTTGCTGAGCACCGTGACTTCCGTTTCGGTGGTGGCCACAGTCAAGGTGAAGTCGAGGTTGGCCGACTGACCGACCGTCAGAACGACGCCCTGCTGGATCTGCGTGGCAAATCCCTCCAGAGCCGCGCGAACTTCATATTCCCCCGGGGGGAGCAGCACCAGGCGATAGCCTCCCGTGTCGCCGGTTACTGCCAGACGGGTAAAACCGGTCGCGATATTCCGGGCCGACACATCGACTCCGGGAATAACCGCTCCCGTCTCGTCGCGCACGACGCCGATCAAATCGGCGGCATTGGCCTGAGCCTGTCCGTAGGCCGTCCCTGAGAGGAGGGCGAGGATACCCGCCCAAACGATCCACTGTTTCATTTTTTCACCTGCCATCCGTCTTGATGAATCCTCGCGTGAGATTGCAATTTGGAGTGCTGTAAATCTTAGGAAAGTGGACAACTGCTGATATCTCAATAGGTTGGTCCGGTTCTTGAACCGCAGAAACAATACTTTAATTCCAGGTGAAGAGTCAAGACGGATGCGGACAGGATAGTGCTCTAACAAGTGTAGGGTGACTCCACTTGGTTCGTCGGCACTGTTCGATATCGGCTCTGTTGGAGATTGAGCGGTTGGCGGGCTTCAACAGGCCAACCCGCAACAGCAGCAGCAGGACAACAGGACCAATGAACCAAGGGAACGCCATCCGGCCCACTTTGCAGCCCTCCCCTCCGATTCGATATAGTTTGGGGTTCTTCGGGCCGGGACCCACGGGTGCACGCGAGGTTCAGGGGAGGCTCGACCGACAAAGGAGTAAGCACTGATGTCAGTCACGTACAAGTACGTTTTTGAATTCAACGAGCAACGGGTCGACGGCGACGGAGACATGAAGGACATGTTGGGAGGCAAGGGGGCCGGCTTGGCGCACATGGCCAAGGCGGGCCTTCCGGTCCCCCCGGGATTCACGATCTCGACCGAGGCCTGCCATCTGTTTCTCAAAGACCGGAGTCGCTTCGACGAAGACACCGGGTCGGAGATCCGCGAAGCAATGAAGCGCCTGGAGGAAACGGC
>JBFGHF010000580.1:0-3340 GCA_041578355.1 Acidobacteriota bacterium | reverse complement strand
TGCCTGTCTTCCGGGTCAACCGCTTGGGGGTTGCCAGAGAGGCGAAGGTCGATGGGCTGTCTCCAATAGCGACTCGATCTCTGACACTACGTCGAGATTGGCCGGGGCGATGTCGTTCTCCTCTCCCAAGTCGGCGCTCAGGTCGTAGAGTTCGATCGGCCCCGTCAACATAGGCTTGCGAACCGCTTTCCACTTGCCGGAGCGAATGGCTTGAGCGGAACCCCGCTCGTAGAACTCCCAGTAGAGGTAAGGGTGCTCCCTTTGGTCTTCGGGCTTTCCCAAAAGCGTGGGGACGAAGCTGATGCTGTCCAGATCCGGTGGAACCGCGGAATCCGCCAGGTCGGCGGCGGTCGCCATCAAATCTCCGAAATATCCGACATGCTCCGACACTGTCCCCGCCGCCACCCGCCCCGGCCAGTGCGCGATGAAGGGCACGCGGATTCCTCCTTCGTAGAGGTCGCGTTTGATCCCCCGTAAAGGACCGTTTGAATCGAAGAAATCAGGGTCGTGGCCGCCTTCCCGGTGAGGGCCGTTGTCGGAAGAGAAGAGGACCAGCGTCCGGTCGTCGATGTCCAACTCCTGGAGCAGGTCGAGGAGTCTGCCCACATCGGCGTCCATCCGGCTCACCATGGCCGCGAAGCCCTTGGCCGGGCGCGGCCAGTCGCGTCCCTGATAAGCGCCGTAGTCGGGGACTTCCATCCCTTCGTCGCCCGCCTCATTGTTGGCGTGCGGAATGGTCAGGGCCAGATAAAGGAAGAAAGGACCATCGCGGTGACGCCGAATGAATTCGAGAGCCTCCTCAGCCATCAGGTCGTGACTGTATTCGACCCGTTCGGTGGCTGTTCCGTCCCCGTCCTTGCCTTCGTCCGGAACAACGTTCTTCAAGGGGACACGCTCTTCGCCGCGAATCAGGAAAGTCGGGTAGTAGTTGTGGGCATGACGCTGATCGAGGTACCCGAAGAAAGTGTCGAAGCCCTGGCGGGTGGGTATTCCTTCCGAGCGCTCCTGCCCCAGTCCCCACTTTCCCACTAGACCGGTGGCGTAGCCGGCTTCCTGGAGGAGTTCGGCCACGGTGAGGTCCTGGTCACGGAGGCCGTTCTTGCTGTTGCCCCGAATGTAAGTCCGGCCCAGATGTTGGCCGGTCATCAAGACCGAACGGGAGGGGGCGCAAACCGTGGAGCCGGCATAGAACTGGGTGAATCGCATTCCCTCTTCGGCCATCCGATCCAGACGGGGCGTCTCGACCTTCTTTTGGCCGTAGCTGCCCAGGTCGCCGTAACCCAGGTCGTCGGCGAGGATGAAAACGATGTTGGGCGGCCGCTCATCCTTGCCGGGCTCCCCGCTCCGGGGAGCGCATCCGCAGAGCCCGAGAAGACAACTTGCCGCCAAACCGAAGAGAATGCGTTTGTTCATGCCGGCCCCCTACAATCGACCAGTCATTCTGAGAATAAGAGAACCGGAAATGCAACACGAAGCAGGGCAAAAGCGCCCGACGACGAGGTCCGCCTTCCGCGAGCTCTGTGCACAATACCGCTTTTCGGGTCGGGCAATGGTCGCACGATTTCGGTTGCACCATCGAGCCGACAGACCGACAATCGGAGGGAGCCTTAGGAGAGCCGATGATGGAGAGAATGAGCCGCCGAAGGTTCCTCAAGCAGGGGGCGGCGGCCGCAGCGTTGGCGCTGCCTGCTCGGGGCCAAAGCCACGACAGCAAGCTCCCGGTGGCCCTGATCGGGACGGGTTGGTGGGGGATGAACATCCTCCGCACCGCGCTGGCGACGGGAGAGGTGAGAGCTGTCGGCTTGTGCGATGTCGATCGGCGGCACCTCGAAGGATCCGCCTCGGAAGTCGAGCAGCTCACAGGCGACCGGCCCGCTGGCTACCGGGATTACCGCGAACTTCTGCGGGCTCAGCGGCCTGAACTGGTTATCGTGGCAACGCCGGATCACTGGCACGCCTTGACGGCCATCGCGGCCATCGAGTCGGGAGCCCATGTCTACCTGGAAAAACCGATCAGCCACACCATCAAGGAAGGAAGTGCGATCGTGGCGGCGGCCCGCCGAAACGGCCGGGTGGTTCAGATCGGCACCCATCGCCGTGTCTCGCCCCACAATATTTCGGCCATGAGGTTTTTGCGCTCGGGACGGTTGGGCCGGATCGGGATGGTGCGCACTTTCGTTCATTACCAGGGCGGGGCGGGGCAGGCTGTCACCGACAGCGAGCCTCCTCCGGAGCTCGATTGGGAGATGTGGTGCGGGCCCGCACCCTTTCGCCCCTACAACGAATCCATCCACCCCAAGGGCTTTCGCCAGTATTTGGACTTCGCCAACGGTCAACTCGGGGACTGGGGTATCCATTGGCTCGATCAGATCCTCTGGTGGACCGAGGAAAAACACCCGCTCGAGATCTATTCCACCGGGGGCCGCAGCGTGAACCGCGATTCGTCGGACGCCCCCGACCATCAGGTGGCGACCTACCGCTTCGAATCCTTCACCGCTACCTGGGAGCATCGGCGATTCGGCGGCAACGATGCCGAGAAACACAACATCGGCTGCTATTTCTACGGGACGGAAGGCACCCTCCACCTGGGATGGTTGGACGGCTGGACCTTTTATCCCCGCAGGGACGACCAAGCGGAGATCCACGAGGAACCCACACTCCATCAACCCGACAGCCAGAACATCCCCGAGCTGTGGGCCGACTTCGTGGCCGCTATCAGGGAAAAACGCCGACCCGTCTGCGACATCGAGATCGGCCACCGTTCCACCACCATGAGCCTTTTGGGCATGCTCTCCCTGAAGTTGGGACGTTCGATTCGCTGGGACGGAGAAAAAGAGCAGATTCCGGGAGATGAAGAGGCCAACCGGCTCCTGCGCCGCCCCTACCGTTCTCCCTGGCGTTATCCCGAGTCGTGAGCAAGGCTTGCTACTGAATTCTAAAGCTGTGACACTGATCGGGAGGTCGGGCTTGCTGAATTTTAAAGCCGTGACACTGACTGGTTTTTTCGTCATGCTGGTGGCCCAACCGGCAGGCTTCAACTATGACGAGTCGAAGGTGCCCGAATACACTTTGCCGGACACGCTTATGCTGGCCAACGGCGACATGGTCGTCGACGCTGCGGGCTGGCTGAAAAGACGGCGGGAGATCCTCCAGCTCTTCGAGACCCAGGTCTACGGGCGCAGCCCCGCCAGGCCCAGCGGCATGCGCTTCGAAACCACCTCTCCGCAAGCGCCGGCGCTGGGGGGCAAAGCCGTGCGCACGGAAGTCACGGTTTTCTTCGGCGGCGAGTCAGATCCGAGCATGACGATTCTCCTCTACCTGCCTACCCCTGCGGAGGGCC
>JBFGHF010000579.1:0-3350 GCA_041578355.1 Acidobacteriota bacterium | reverse complement strand
GTCACCCCGGAAATCTATTATGGCCGCAAGGGTTTGACGGACAGCGGTGAGCGTTTCGAGTTTTACGGGTTGCAGAATTACTTTACGACCTTCACCCGAGGCAACGCCATCAATGTGAATTCCGCACCCCTACAGGTGCTGGCGGCGATCCCCTATATCGACTACGACATGGCCACCCGGATCTATGAGTCGCGACAGGAGGCGCCTATCCGGGACGCGGCGGATCTGATGAGCAGAGTGCCCGGGCTCCCCACCGATGCCGCACGCCATTTGACCCCGACTCTGACCAACACCGTGTATACTTTGATCAGCAACGGCCGGCTCAATCACTCCCAAGTTGTCAGCCGCATTCGCTGCGTGGTTCGTGTCGACGGGCTCGGCCCCAAAGGCTATTCCATCCTCTATTGGAACGAGGCGAACACGGAGATCTGAAAGAAGCAAAACAAAGCGACCGGGGGCCCAAGCCCGCGAAAGAGGACACAACATCCGCGAGAAATAGACCATGTTCGACATCGACTCCGCGCTCGGCATTCAGATAGAGGGAAACAACCTCTACATGGCCGTAGTGGCCAGGAGCCTGCAAGGCTACGCGCTCAAGAACCGGCGAATCATCGAAGGTTATTCCGACCTGGATCGCGGCCAACTGAGAAACTCCTTGCAGCAGTTCCTCAACGAGGCCAGCTTCAACCGGGAGAACATCATCCTGGGTCTGCCCCGCGACCGCGTCGTAATACGACAGGTGGAGTTGCCCCTGGAGGTCGAGGAGAACCTCGCCCAGGTGGTCCAGTTCCAGGTCAACAAGATCGAGCCCAACGAAGAGTTGAAGTCCTATTCCGACTTCCTGGTGCTGGCTCGCAACGAGAAAGAGAAGAACATACTGTTGCAGATCGTGATGGTCCCGCGGCAATGGCTGGACGAGTTGCTGGACCTTTTCGCCGCCGTCAACCTCTACCCGGCGGCCATTCGCGTCTCCGACTTCGGAATTCACCAGATTTTCAAAGCTCACGAGGACGGCTCGTCAGCTTATCCGGTGCTGGTTGTGGATGCCGAGGAATCGAACCTGGGCGTGGTTTTGGCCTCCGGGCCGGATCAGTGTTTCGCCCAACGGGTTGCGTTCGACGCAAACGGAAACGCCGAGGAGGCGACACTCCGCCTGCTCGACGAATTCGTGTCGCATCTGCAGCTGCCGGTCCCCGAGGTGAAGAAGATTTACTTGGTGGGGAGCCGCGCCGAGGAACTCCGCCATCCCTTTCAAGAGAAGTTCGGGGAGTGTGAACTGCTGCGACGCGGCTTGCGCCTGCGCAACGGTGCGGCGCCGACTCAGCTCGACTCTTATCTGTACGCGATCGGCCTTTCCTTGACGGGTTTGGGCAAGTCCCCCTTTTCCCGTTTCAATCTCATCCCGGCAAGTCGCCGTAAAGTGGGGCAGAAAGCCAGCTTGGTTCCCACTGTGATTCTGGCGATTCTGATGATTGTCTTGGCGATCGGAGTGGGGACCCGCGGCTATCTTCAGCAACAGCGCCTGCTGGCGGCAGTCACCCAGGAAGTGGAACGGCTGCAACCCCGAGTCGAGGAGGCGATGGCCGCCCGGCAGACGTTGCAAGACCGGGCTCTGGTGGCCGACGAACTCGTTCAGATCATGGACTCGCGTCAGAGCGTTCTCGCCATTTTGCGGGAGTTGACCGAAAAGATTCCCGAGGACTCCTACCTGCAGAGCATCAACATCCAGCGGGGCAAGGTGAACCTCACCGGCTTCTCCGATTCGGCCTCTTCGCTGATCACCGTTCTGTCAGATTCGGAACACCTCTGCGGCATCGAGTCGCGTTATATAACCAGAGACCGGGCGACCGGCAAGGACAAGTTCAATTTCGAAGCCAAGGTCTGTTCACAAAGCGACGGTACAGACCCGTCAACGGATTAACCGGAGGTATCCGAGGTGCAACGAATTTCGAAGCGGAATCGTAGGGCTCTTCTGATTCTGGGCACGTTCCTCTCGGTGGTGATTCTGGTCTTCTACATCATCCTGCCCTTTTACGAGGTCCAGGCCCAGGTAGCCGGCCAGATCGACCAGAAGAGAAACGAACTGCAGCGATCTCTTCGTGTGCTGGCCGAGCGCGACGCCACCTTCAGCCGTTTGACGGCGGTGGATGGAGTGATCGGCGAGTACCGGAATATGCTCCTGAATGCTGGCGACGCCCGCAGCGCCATCGTCCAAATCGAGGAGGTGGTCCGCTCGTTGGCCGATCAGAACGGCGTCAAGGTGATTCGAAGCAACCCGCTGCCCGACCGCAAGGCGGGGGAGGGCTACGCCAAGATCGTCCTCCAGTTCAACCTGGAAAGCGATCTGCCCAGCTTGATCGAGTTTCTGCATGCGATTTCCCGGCACAATCAATTCCTGGCCGTCGAGGAATTCAACTTGGCCAGCTTCCGTGTCAAGGACCGAACCAGGATTCAGCCGCGCATGCAAATAGCCGGTTACATTAGTCTTTCCTAGCCGAGGAGCATCCAAGAAAGAGATGGGACGCAAGCTGTTACTTCTCAACCTGATCATGCTGGCGGGGATCGTGGTGCTGGCGCAGCACTTCGTGGCCGCCTGGAAGGAATTCGAGGGCAGCGTCAACGTTGTGCCCTCGATGCCCAAACGGGAACTCACGGTCTCGGTCCCCGAACCGCCGGAGCCGATCGAGGCTTTGGCCGGGTTCTTGATCATCCCCGAGAGAAACCTCTTTTCCCCCATGCGCGGGGCCGAACCGGACGAGGATGCGGAAGAGGCGGAGGAACAGGCTCCTACCATCGCCGTGGAGCCGGACCTGCTCAGCGTCATGTCTTTCGGGGACACGCGGGAAGCCGTGCTCAACGTCTATCAAGGTCGGCGAGGCCGAGAGGCGACCACCACCGTGGTGCGCCTGGGCGATGAGGTGCAGGGCTGGGAAGTCACCGAGATCGGTGACGACCGAGTGGTGATCTCCTGGCGTGAGGAGCAGAAGGTCCTCGAGATGGGTGAGCCCACCGAAGCACCCAAAAGGCAATCACGGTCGCAGCAGGCGGTCAACATCATCACGGTAGGCGCCGCGGGCGCCGCGGTGGAAACCACATCTCCCACCGAAGCCGAAGAGGAGGGCCGCGGTGTCGAAGTCGGTGTGGTCGGCTCCCGGGCCGGCCAACAAACCGGCCGGGGCGGTCGGCTCGGCGGAGCAGGCCAGCGCGGAGGACTCGGCCAGCAGGGCGTCGGACCCACCGGCGGACAACCGGGCCAACTGGGCGGCTCCAGTCGCGGCAACATCGGCCGCGGCGGTCGCGGCGCAACTCAGCAGAGGCTTCCCGGTACAGTCGGAGGCGTCACCCGCCCG
>JBFGHF010000578.1:0-3359 GCA_041578355.1 Acidobacteriota bacterium | reverse complement strand
TCGTAATCGTAATCGTTGTCGAAACTCTTTGGCGAGATGGCTCTGATTGATCTCGGAAAGCGGGCCGATTACGAATACGATTACGAATACGATTACGAGACCGCTCGGCGGTATGAGGTCGCTCGCTAGGGCCTCAAGTCCTCGAGTGCGATGCCCGGCGTTCGCCCTCGCGGGGGACGGGCCGCGGCGAGCCTCCACCGGGCTGGCGATCGAATCGGGAGAGGTTTTTCGGGTCAGCGGAACGAGAGCATGAAGAGATTTGCCGCACCTGTGGAAGACTACCTGCAATCCATGATGTTGCGTGAGAGGTCTCCCGCCTTCCTTCATGTAGATGAAGAAGGGTGTCTTTGGGAATGGGGAGGTCCGCTGCGAAACTACGGAATACGTCGGGTCACCAAGGGGAAACCGATCGGCACGCAGGTTTACTTCCTGGAGGGCCTGCTTCCCTTGGCCGGCGAAAGCCTGGTCGTCCCCTGTGTGGAAACCGACCCCGGTGTCTTTCTGGATATCCACATCTTCCATTCTCGCGAGGGAGACTGGGTCTTGCTGCTCGATGCCCGTGAGGAGGCGGCTCAGCGACTACAACTGGTCCAGACGCAACCCGGTCACCACGAGGCAAGAGATGAGGGTCGCTGGTTTTGGGGTCTCGGCTTCGAAGAAGGTGTCGGTGATTGCCTGGAGCGGCTTTCCCGGCGCGACGATGCGGCTCAAGTTGCCGTTCTTTTCGCGGGAATGACGCAGCTCGACGGGACGCATGCCGCGAGCGGCGCGGCCAACCAACCCTCGCTCTATGCGATTACGCGGCCCGCCCAGTTCGGAGCGGAATGGTTTGCCACCCGAGCAGGTAGTGCGGCTGTCTCCTTGTTTTGCGGAGGAAGCCCTCAGCTGCCTCCTCAAAAGCAAGCGGTCAGGGCCGCCTTGGGGATGTTGAGGGTGGCGATGTCCTCTCCCCCGTCCAGCGACGGGCTGCTGGCGTCGGTTGGGATTGTTTCGGGACCCGTGTCGCAATCGGCAATCTACCTCGAACAGGCTTCCAAGCTGCAGAGCGCTGCTCGCTCCGGCGAAGTGTTGATTGACAACGCGACCCACGGCTCTCTCGAGGAACTACAAGGGCTCTTCGTCCAGAGCCCGCAAGGGACGGCGCAGGACGCCTTCTGCCACGCTTTCACACCCGACCCCCATCCGTCCGACGGCCCATCCGAATGAGAGCCGCTGACCCGAGTCGAGCTTCAAGCCGTTGCCATTCAGCTTCGCAGCGAAGCTTGATGAATAATCCGGCTAAAGACCTTTACCCTTGAAATCATTGTATTTATCATCGAAAATTACGGTTCTCAGCTGAAGGTGCTGGTTTTGGCCCGCGGGCGAGGTCCTGGCGGTTCGCGAGAAAGGATGAGAATGACGGTGGCCGATAAGAAAGAAGTCGCCCCATCCCCAACGGGGACTCAAGCGGAGAAAGCGCCGCTTGCTTCCGAGGGTGCTGGGGGGCCGGAAAGTGTGGATCGGATACGCCAGATTATTTTTGGCGCCCAGATGGAGGATTACGAGCGCCGTTTCTCTCAGCTTGAAAAACGGTTGGTTCAGGAGTCCGCCGAGATCCGGAAAGATCTTGTCAAGCAGTTTCAGAATCTCGAAGCGGCCCTTCAGCGAGAAGTGGACCGCCTTTCCAAGCAATTGACCGCGGAACGCGATTCTCGAGTGAAGGCGGCGGAAAAACTCTCCAAAAAGATGCTGGAGGAAGACCGTAAACTCGAGGCCAAGATCGTGTCTGGCGGAGATCGATTCGACAAGCTTCTCAAGAGCGCCGAAGAAAAGGCAAAGAAGCTGTTGCAGGATCGCTTCTCTCGGTTGCAGGAGAGAATCGAGGAGCTGAAGGGCGACAAGACCGACCGCGCCGCTCTTGCCCGGATCCTGCGGGGCGCCGCCGAGCAGTTGGAGAATTCCAAGAAGAGCTGACGACGGCCTACGGGGGCCGCAACGGTTCAGCCGGTTCCCGACCACGGGCTGGGTTGATTTAGGAATGGGCAATCCCCCCGCTTCAGAGCAACGGAAGCAACCGGGTCCTCCAGGCGTGCCCGGCGAAGCCGAGATGCAGGAGCTGCGAGAATTGCTCGTGGGGCCGGAGAAGTCCGGCCTCCAGCAACTTCAGCAACGCCTTGACGACCCGAAACTGCATGCCCGCGAGATCGCGCTCGTCCTCCCCGAAGCCCTCAGTTTGCGGGCGGGCGAGAGCAACGACTTGGTGCCTGCGCTGCAGGGCACCGTCGAACGGATCCTGAAGAAGTCGGTTGAGAAAAACCCCGAGCCGATCATAGAAGCCCTTTTTCCGATCATCGGACCCGCGATTCGGCGTGCTATCACCGGCGCCCTTCGCGGGATGATGAAGAGTTTTGAGACCGCTCTCAACCACAGCATTTCTCCGCAGAGCATGAAGTGGCGGATGGAAGCCTGGCGATCGGGCAAGCCCTTTGCCGAGGTCGTCCTGCTTCACACTCTGCGCTACCGAGTCGAGCAAGTTTTCCTCATTCACCGGGAAAGCGGACTGGTTTTGCAGCACGTGCGGGACGAAAACGCACCCGCTGAAGACCCGGCTTTGGTGTCGGGAATGCTGACGGCATTGCAGGATTTCGCCAGAGATTCATTTCGCGCGAGCGGTGATGACGAGTTGGAGTCACTCGATTTCGGCGAGCTGACCGTTCTTCTGGAGCAAGGTCCGGATGCGGTTCTGGCGGGTGTCGTTCGTGGCACGCCCCCGGCCGAACTGCGCTTCGAGTTTCAAAGAGTGCTGGAAGAGATCCATCGTCGACAGGGCGAGGCCCTCAACGAATTCGACGGGGACGACTCCGTTTTCTCTTTGGCGCGTCCCCATTTGGAAAGCTGCCTTCATGCCGAACTGTTGGAAGGCTCCGAAAGGTCGAAGAGGCCGTCACGCTTCTGGTGGGCAGCCTTGACCTTGATTCTGCTGGGCGTGGCTTTGTGGGCGTTCTTCACCATCCGCGAGTCGCGGCGATGGTCGGCCTACCTGGCCGATCTGAAACAAAAGCCCGGCATCGTTGTGACCGAAGCGGAGCGTTCAGGAGACCGCATTGTGCTGGCCGGTTTGAAAGATCCCCTGTCCGCCGACGCCGCGCAGAGCTTGCAAGCCTCGAGCTTGGAGGGATACCGCCTGGAGCAGCGATGGGAACTTTACCACTCCCTGCATCCAGAAATGATCGGCCGCCGCGTCCGAGAAACTCTCGGCCCGCCTCCCAGCGTGCAGATCGAGGTTGGAGAGCAGTCCGTCCGCTTGGCGGGTGAGGCGCCCTTCGACTGGCTCGCCCGGGCTCGAGAACTGGCGCCGGTGATTCCCGGTGTCGCCAAGC
>JBFGHF010000577.1:0-3363 GCA_041578355.1 Acidobacteriota bacterium | reverse complement strand
TGGTAGTCGGTTGAACGGCCGGAGGGTTGCCGGCCCGACAGGAATTGCATGACCTCCAGCGAAGCCCAGGTTGAGAGCGGGCGGAAGCCGATCGGCGTGACCGGTTTCCTGGGCGTTTTCCTGTGCATTTTCACTCTCGTCGAAGTCAATTACCCCCAACTGACGCCGCCCTCGCAGCTGGCCATCTTCCTGGGATTGGGTCTCGTCCTCTGTTATCTCCGGTTCCCCGCATTCAAGGGAGCGCGCCGATACTTTTGGGCCAGGACGCTGGACCCCATCCTGGCGTGCTCCTCAGCCTTGGTCAGCCTTTACGTTGTCGTTCAAACGGAGCCCTTTTTTCAAGCACGCTGGTTGGCCGGTCAGTCCTTGGGCAATCGGGCGGGCCAGGAGGAGACCCTCGACCTGGTTGTGGGGGCGGGTGGCTTGGCTCTGACTCTCGAAGCGACTCGCCGCTCGATCGGCTGGGTTCTGGCCCTCCTCTCTTTGGTTTTCGGCCTCTACGCCTTTGCGGGTCCTTGGCTTCCCGACTGGCTGTTGCCTCACCGGGGATACGACCTGGAACGCATCGTGTCGCAGACCTTCTTGCACAGCCAGGGGGTCTTCGGCATCGCGCTCAACGTCATTTTCACCTACGTCTTGCTTTTTGTGGTCCTGGGAAGCCTGCTGGAGTTGAGCGGGGCCACACAGTTCATCATTCAACTCGCTTCTCGGATTTTCCGGGGCTCTCCCGGCGGCCCCGCCAAGGTGGCGGTACTGAGCAGCGGATTGATGGGTTCGCTTTCGGGCAGCGCGGTCGCCAATACGGCGACCACCGGCACGTTCACCATCCCGATGATGAGAAGTGCAGGGTTGAAGGCTCACGTCGCTGCGGGCGTCGAGGCAGCCGCCAGTTCGGGCGGAGCATTGGCGCCGCCTGTGATGGGGGCCGCCGCCTACATGATGCTCGAGCTGGTTCAACCCCCGGTGACATATCTGCAGATCATCCGGGCGGCCCTGCTGCCCGCCATCCTCTACTATCTCTCTCTTCTTTTCGTGGTGCATTTGATTTCGCGCCGCGAGAAAGCCGCGGTGGTCGAACTCCCTTCAGGCTCCGCGAGCTGGTTTCCGGTCGAAGGTTGGATTTTCAGCGGAGCCTTGGGGTCGCTGCTCCTTTTTCTGCTCGCGGGATACACTCCTTTTCGAGCGGTGACGCTTTCTTTTTTCGTCATTGTGGCGGTGAGTTGGTCGAGCAAGCGCACTCGGATGAACCTCGGTCGCCTGGGACGGGCACTGGCGCGGGCGGCGGCCAGCGCCACGCCTTTGATTTGCGCCGCCGCGTGCGTGGGAGTGATCATCGGCGTGGTGACGCTGACGGGGCTGGGAAGCAAGCTGCCCGCCCTCATCCTGCCTTTCGCTGAACAGCATTTGGTGGCTGCGCTGCTGCTCATTATGGTCTGCTCGATCATCCTCGGGATGGGGCTTCCCTCGGCTGTCTGCTATCTATTGATGGCCACCTTCGTGGGGCCCGCTCTCGACCGACTCGGCGTAATCCCGCTGGCTGCGCATCTCTTCATCTTCTATTTCGGCATGATGTCGATGGTGACGCCCCCCGTGGCGTTGGCCGCCTACGCTGCCGCCGCCATTGCAAAATCGAAGATCATGGCGACGGCCTGGGCGGCCTTCCGCTTCGCCCTGGTGGGTTTCGCCCTTCCCTATATGTTCGTCTTCCGTCCCCAATTGCTCTTGCTGGCCCCTGACGGCACCCCGATTTCCTTCTGGCTGGCGTTGCCGTCGCTGGCGGTATCGGTGCTGGGAGTGTTCGCCCTGGCGGCGGCGATCTCGGGGTATCTTTGGAGCCGGCTTTCCAGACTGCACAGAATGGTCTTGCTGACAGCTTCCATACTGCTTTTCTACCCGGCCGGCGGCTCGTTGCTGAGCAATTGGGGAATCTTCTGGACCGACTTGTCGGGAGCCGTTCTTTTCGTCATCGCCGCAGCGGTGAACTACAGACTGACGGCCCGTTGAAGGGAACCGTGGCGGCAGCCCTCTTTGGAGTCCGGAAGCTTGCTTCCGCTTTTCCGAGGAACCAGCCCCCGCACTCCAAAGGTCTGCGACCATCGTCAACGTGCTCGGAATCGGGATCGGGTCGGGAAAAACTAGGAACTGAAACTTCCCACCGGTTCCGCTGGGGGCGAAGCGGCCCGTTCGATGCGCGCCTGCTTCAAGCGTTCAACCGCTGCCGCAAGGTCCTGGTGACCGATCGAAGTTTGTCCTGCGCGAGCTGCCCTCAAGGCCGCGTCAATCACGGCGCTCTTGATGTCCCGGCCGCAGATCCCGCCCAAGCGGGCCAAGCGAGCTGCATCCACGTCGTCCTGCAGAGGGAGTTCCGAGGGAAGATGCCGTCTCCAGATCTCCCGCCGGGCGGCTTCGTCGGGCATCGGGAAGTAAAGATTGCGAACTCGCGTTTCGAACCCGCGATCGTAGTTTTCGACAAGATTCGTGGAGAAGATGACGACGCCCTTGAACTGTTCGAGACAAACCAGGAGCTGGCTGCGCATCGAGTTGATCGCCTGCTCGGCGCCCTGAGTGACGTTGGTGAGCCGCTTGGAGAGCAGAGAGTCTGCCTCGTCGATGAAGAGAATGGCGCCGTCTCTCTCGGCCGCGTAGAAGACGGCTTCGACATTCTTGGCTCCGTCACCGACGTATTTGCTTTCGATCTGGCCGTAGCTGGCCATCAGAATCGGCCGACCGACGAAGCTCGCCAAGGCGTGTGCGGCCAGCGTCTTGCCGGTGCCCGGAGGGCCGTGAAAGTTGAGGGCCGTCCTGGGGAAGGGCTCGATCGAGCGCAGATTCCAGCGTCCGAAAACCTGGTCTTCCAGTCGCACCAAATCGATTGCCGACAAAAGGCTCTCCTTCAAGTCGTCGGGGACAACCAGAAAATCGAAGCTGAAGAAAGGGTCGCGCGATTGGTACTGGACGGCCCGCTCCTCGACGCTCAAGTCGTCGGAGGGCCCGTTGCCGCTGCTACGCGGAGCCTCGGCAGCCGGTTTCCTGGCGGGCGTCGAGTTGCTCACGTTGAGATCGAGTTCCGACTCCCCGGTGAGTTCCATCAGTTCCCGCGCCGCCTCGAGCAGACGGGCTTTGCAAAGGTCGGCGACTCCTCTGGGTATGGAAGGCGGAATCCCCTCCACGCGCAGCTCCCGGTGCGAGCAGTTCTCTTTATCGTTGCAGCAGGCCATGATGGTCCTCCCCGTCGTGGCGGGATGTCAGTTGACGGCGGTTGGGGTGGCGAGAGTGAAAGGTCGGATCTCGGCGTCGAAGCGCTCTCCGCTGCTGGTCATCATTTGATAGCTGTCGTGCATGGATCCGACCGCGGTGTTCAAT